>CAYRPW010000017.1:0-15043 GCA_964426145.1 uncultured Oscillospiraceae bacterium | reverse complement strand
GGAAGCGGCAAAACCACGTTTCTGAAACTCTGCAACGGGCTGCTGACGCCAAGCGCGGGCGAGATCAAGATCGCGGGCATGGCGCCGGGCACCGGCACGAAAGCGATCGTCTCCTACCTGCCGGAGAACGCCTACTTCAGCGACTGGATGAAAGTAAACGATCTGTTCTCCTTCTTCGGCGACTTCTATGCGGATTTCGACAAGGGCAAGGCCGCGGAAATGCTCAAAACCCTGCAGATCGAGCCGACCGCGCAGATCAAAACGCTGTCCAAGGGCACCAAGGAGAAAGTGCAGCTCATTTTGGTGATGGCGCGAAAGGCCAAGCTGTATCTGCTGGACGAACCCATCGGCGGCGTGGACCCCGCCGTGCGCGATTTCATTTTGCAGACGATCATCAAAAACTACAACCCCGAGGCGACCGTACTGATCTCCACGCACCTGATCGCCGACGTGGAACCGGTGCTGGACGAGGTGATCTTCCTGAAAAACGGCGAAGTTGCGATGCACGAGACCGTGGACCAGATCCGCGAGGAAAAGGGCATGTCCGTGGACAAGCTCTTCCGGGAGGTATTCAAATGTTAGGCAAACTGATGAAATACGAATTCAAGGCTACCGCGCGCATCTTCCTGCCGGCTTATTCGGCGATGCTGATCATGGCGGTCGTCAGCCACCTTCTGTCCGGCCGGCAGATGAACGTTCCCCACATCATCAGCATCGCGCTTGTCAGCATGCTGATCGCCGCCGCGTTTGTGATCACCCTGATCCTCACCATCCAGCGGTTTTACAAAAACCTGCTGACCGACGAGGGCTACCTGATGTTCACCCTGCCCGTAAGCACAGGCCGGCTGATCTGGTCCAAGCTGATCGTAGCGGCGGTCTGGAGCATCGTGTGCGCCGTTTCCGTGTTTGCGGCCGTCGCGATCATGGCGATGAACGCGGGCGATTTTCAAAGCTTTATGTACGCGCTGACCCACCTGGGCATCCGCACGTTCAGCGAAGCGCTTCTGCTTGCGGAGTTCTTCCTGATCATACTCACGGGTCTTTTGTGCGGCATCCTGTGCATCTACGCCTGCATGGCGCTGAGCCTGCTGTTCAATAAACACCGCGTGGCGATTGCGTTTGCCATCTACATCGGCATGACGACGGCCCTGCAGATCCTCGCGGCCATCGTTGCCGCCCTCACCAAGAACAGCAGCGGGCTGGGTGTTCTGTTCGGGTTTACCGCGTATCCGGCCACGATGCCGGAAACCGGCTTCATCACCTTCCTGCATAACAACGCGGAGTTCGCGGTGCACCTGAGCGCGTGGCTGTTCCTGCTGGGCATCGCGGCCCTTGGCGCCGGTTTCTTCGCCATCACGCGCCATATGCTGAAAAACAGGCTGAATCTCCAGTAACAGGCGGCAAGATGACAGCCTGTTTAGAAAGCCTGATATGCTAGGAAGCAAGGGTGGCAAGGGGCAACCGAAGTGAATGAGTGCCCTGTGTGGCACAGCCGCATAGCGGCTAGTGAACTGAGGTTGAGACGTTTTGCAGAACCTCATGACCGAAAGGGAAGGGGGTGACAACAAAACGGACGGAATGAGCTTACTCGTTTGTAAGTGATACTCCTTACCATCCCGTAGCTGACAACGCAGATCGGGCCTTATCAACAGGCTGAGAAGCCCGGCGGCGCATACGCGCCGCCGGGCTTTGTGTTATTGGTATGATTCCCTTTATTGCAGCACCGTGCCGTTTTCGGCGCTTACGAAGCGGTTTTGGAAGCGGTACGCAGGCACGGCTTTCGCCGTTTCTTGCGAACCCGTGAGCAGGTAGCAAAGCTCCGCGGAGGCCGCGTCCACGCCCAGCGCCGCAAAGGCGGCGACGGCTTCCTCTTCCGTGATCACCTGCACGCCCTGCTTTACCGGGGTGAAAGCGCTCCAGTGCCCGGAGATCATGGCAAGCCCGGAATCGCCGACGCAGACTTCCAGCCGGTTGGATTCGGGGTACGCCGCCATATCGTCCGGGTGCAGGGCCGCGGCCCAGTACACGGGTACGCCGTCCAGCTGCTGGCCGAAGGCGACCATGTAACCGTCGGAATACGCTTCAATCTTCCCGTAGGCGGTTACGCTCTGCAAATACATCTCCCCGGCGTTAAGCTGCGCAAGCCATGCGGAGGCCTTATCCTGCGCCTCCTGCGCGGTGAGCGCGCACCCGGCCGTGCCGGAGGGCTCCACGTTTTCATAGATATACGGTTCATGGCTTTCCGTGGCGACCAGCGCCGTGTACACGGTCAGCCGCATCTGCCCGAAGCCCGCGGTATCGTCCAGCCCGCAGAACGGCGCGCCGTCATAATCGGGCAAGTTATAGAAAAGATAATCCCGGTCGTCCGCCACCGCCTGGTCCGCCTGCTCCCCGAAGGTCAGGCTGAGCATGGCCTGCTCATCGAACGGGAACGGGGCCAGGGTATATTCGTTCATCGCGGCGGCGCTTGCCAGGCTCGTCAGCAGCAGGCCGCACAAAACCAAACCGATTATCCGTTTCATACGCTGTCCCTCCCTTAATTGTTATCCAAGTCGTTTGCGAACATCGCGTTCACGTCCGGCGCGTGCGACTGATAGGACAGGCCGTCGTACAAACTGCCGTCCTGGTAGGCGATCCGCAGGGTATACACCCCGCCGTCTTCCATGGTTACGTTGACGATTACGCCGAACCCGGCCATGGAAAGCCAGGCTTCCCCGGAGCTTTCCGCGGTTTTCACGGCCACGCCGTCGCCGCGCAGATTGAGAACGGCGGCTTTGGCGATCTCCGTCCACCGGGCGTCAAAGGGGTCCAGGTGCAGGTCGCTGTAGGCAAGGCGGTTTTCCTTCCACACGTTGACCGAGGTCGCGACGCCCGCATCCACGTCCAGACAGCCCCAGTAACTCGTTCCGTCGGCAGCCAGGAAGGAAGCGCAGTACACCTTCTCGTCGCCGAAGCTTACGTTGTAATCGCCCATCCTGGCCATTTCTTCATATTCCCGGGTCAGCACCAGCGGCGCGCCCACCAGGCGAACAAGCTCCGCGCGCAGCATTTTTTCGTACGCTTCGAAGTTTCCGTACTCCACGGGGTCGCCCGTTTCGGTATAGGCGATGTAGGCAAGCAACTCATCGTCGGTCAGGGGTCGGGCGGGAAGAAACACAAAGCTGTCCAACCCGCAGTACGCGTCGGGGTCCAGTTTGGCCATGCCCGTGCCGTCGTCCGCCACGAGGGGCGTATACGCGGCTTTGGGGGTCAGGCCCTGGCGGATGTAGAGATCCCGGAGGATCACACGCCGCTCCCTTTCCTCCTCCTGGAAGAAGCGCGAAACCTCCAGGCCGCCGCCGCGCATGCAGTTGCGGTAGGATAGCGCCTCCGGGTCGAACGTCCGCCCGCTTTGCGCAAAGGCGTCGATCACTTCCAAAATCTGTTCGTCGGTCAGGGGATCCACGGGCAGCAGGGTAAACAGCGTTTCCCCGCCGTAATCCTCGGGGTTCAGGGTGTACACGCCCACCACCGCGTTGTCCATCTTGTTCAATACGTTCTGCGCGGGGCGCTCGCCGTTCTGATACGCGGCAAGCAGCGTTTTGGCGCGTTCCTTTTCCTCCGCGGTCATGCGCGGGGTTTGATAGTCCTCCCGGTCCGTGTAAAAGTTCGCTTCATAGTATTCCGCCACCGTCGCACTGGAATAATCCGCAGCGGGCGCGAGCGGTACCTGGGAAAGCGGCGCTACGGTCGGCAGCGCAACCACCGTGTTTTCCTGCGCCGACGCGAACGTGAACAAAAGCGCAAGCAAGAGCAATACCGGTAACCATTTTTTCATATCGGGTTCACCTCCTGCGGATAGCTTACCTCCCGCGGTGTTGCCAAATCCGCATCAGGTTGTAACGGAGTTGTAAAGGTTACGGCGGTTCCCTCCCCCGGCGCGGATACGATGCGAAGCTGCCCCTGATGCAGCGCCGCGATCTGCCCGCACAGCGAAAGCCCGAGCCCCACGCCGCCCGCCTTGCGGGTACGGGCCGGATCGGCCTTGTAGAAGGGCTCCTGCGCGTGGGAAACCTGTTCCGCCGTCATGCCGATACCCTGGTCCTCCACCGCAAAGCCGTTGAGAAGGCTGCGAAGGATCACCGTCTGGCCGGGGGCGGACGCGCGCACGGCGTTCAGGGTCAAATTATCCGCAAGGAGGGATAAAAGCGCCTGGTCGCCCAGAATTTGCGCGTCCTGCCCTTCCACGCGCAAGGTTACCTCCGGCGCCTGGTGCCCGGCGCGCGCCGCCGCGGCCCCAAGCAGCGCGGGCACGCTGACGGGCTGAAACACCGGCTGCTCGTGCGGAAGCTCCGTCAGCTTCAAAAGCTGCGCATCCAGCTGGGACAGGCGTTTGATTTCCGCCGCCATCTCCTCCAGAAACCGGCGGCGCAAATTTTCGTCCACGGCGGGGTTCTGCAAAAGCCGCACGTTGCCCAGCAGCACGCAAAGCGGCGTGCGCATTTCGTGGGCCAGCCCGTCCAACAGCCTCTGCCGCCCCCGCGCCTCCCGCTGCAGAAATCGTTCCCGGTCCGAAACGGCTTCGTGCATTTCTAAAAACGCCTGCGACAGGGTGCCGATTTCGTCCTTGTTCCGTTTTGGGAGCAGCTCCGGCGCAAACGCGCCGCGGCGCATGGCGCGCACGGCGGCCGTCAGTTTTTTCACGGGCGCGGTCAACCGGGAAGAAAGCGCAAGCGAAAGCAGCGCCGTGGCAAGCACCGCGCCCAGCGCAATGAAAAGCGCCGTGCGCCGCAGCGCGGCCTTGAGCCGGTAGAGGTCGCTTACGTCGCGAAGGGTAATCAGCGTCCACCGGTCGGTCAGCGGATCGGCGATGGCATAGCGTTGCGGCACGGAACGGGTATCCAGAAGCGCCGCCCGGCTGCCGATGAGCAGTTCCCCGTACGCGGCGCTCGGAAGCGATGCCCCGGCGACGGGCTGGCCGTTATAGAGAAAGATAAGCTCCACGCCCTGCGCGGCATAGAGGTTGCGGTAGCTGCGGGCGGCTTCCGCGCCCTGCGCGTAGCTAAGCCCGGCAAAGACGTCCTTCACGTGCAGGTAGATCATGCCCTCGGTCAGCTGCGCGCGCTGCTGCTCCCGCTCCAGGGTCTGCGCAAAGCTCAGCCGCAGAAACAATAAAAGCGCGGCCGCAAGCAGAACCACGAACAGCGCGGTCATCCACACGGTCAGCCGTTTTCTCATGCGCCGTCCCCCCGGTAGCGGTAGCCGTACTTGTACACGGTTTCAATGCGGTCGGTGGCAAGTTTTTTGCGCAGGCGCTGAATGTGCACGTCCACGGTGCGGGTCTCGCCCACGTAATCGTACCCCCACACGCGGGAAAGCAGCGCCTCGCGGGTAAGCGCCTGGCCCGCGTTTTGCAAAAGCAGCGCGAGCAGATCGAACTCCAGAACCGTCAGCGCCGCGCTGCGCCCCCGGCTTTGCACCGTGCGGCCCTGGAAATCCACGGTCAAAAGCGAATCCTGATAGCGCGGCTTATGGGTGCGGCGCAGGATCACCTCGAGGCGCGCCAAAAGCTCCGCGGGCTCGAAGGGTTTGACGATATAATCCTCCGCGCCCAGCCTGAGGCCGTACACGCGGTCGTGCACCGCGGTTTTGGCGGTCAGGAAAATCACGGGAACGCCGCGTTTCACGAAAGCCTCGCACAGCGAAAACCCGTCCTCCCCCGGCAGCATCACGTCCAGAAGCGCCACGTCGGGCGCATGGCGCAGCAGCGCTTCCCGCGCCTGCGCCGCGTCCGCCGCGGGCAGGCACCGGTAACCCGCAAGCTCCAAATGCATGCAAAGCATCGTCACGATGGACGGTTCGTCGTCCACGATCAGCACTTCGGCCATGTCCCCACCGCCTTTCCCCGCCGCCCCCATTGTAGCACACCGCCCGAAGCGCCGGTGTAACAGAGTTGTAACGCGCTTCCCCCGCCCGCGGTTCAAACTTTAACAAACAATCCGCGCAAAGCGGTGGTGCGCGGGGCTGAAATATACGGTATACTGAGATCACTTCAAGTTGGGGGTCTTAGCGATGGGACGCAGGAAGAGCAACTATATCTTCTTTGAGGAAAAGAAGAAGCGCCACGCCTCGGGGTGCCTGATTCTGGTGCTTGCGATCCTGTTCGCGGTGATCGCGCTGGGAATCCTGTCCAACAGCCTATTAAACCAGCAATTGAAGCTGAACACTGAAAAAGTGCGCATCATGAACCTGGATGCGGGCTACGAAAACGTGACCATCCTGCATATTTCCGATCTGCACGGCGGCAGCATCGGCTTTGAAACGGATCTGTGGAAACAGCTGCTGTTCGGCAAGGGTTTCACCGCCGTGGTGATGACCGGCGACATGGTGGGCGCGGGCGGCGATTTCGCACCGCTGGTCACGCTCATCAAAACGCTGCTGGAAATCAAGCAGAACGTACCGATTTACTTCATCGCCGGCGACGAAGACCCCGCGCCCGTGGCCTACACCCTACACGGCAGCCCCGAACCGCTGGCGGAATGGGTGCGCGCGGCGCAGGCGGCCGGCGCCATTTACCTGGACCGCGCCATAAGCCAGCAGGTGGGGAAGAAAACCGTCTGGTTCATCCCCGAATACCTGTATTCCATCGGCCTGACGGACGACGCGGGGATCAAGGGCATGGTTTCCACGCTGACGCGCCAGAAGGCGGAAATGGAAGCGAGCGGCAAGCAATACGAGGCCGAGGGCGGCGCGAGCTACCGCGCGCTGAGCTACCGGCTGGAAGCTTACGAGGCAAGCGCCGCGGCCGTGGCCGCCATGACGGAAGCCGATCTGCAGATCGGCGTGCTGCACATCCCGCTGGAAGCCGATTACGTGCGCCAGATGACCGCGTGGGCCGAAATCGAGGACGTGCTCAGCTACCGCAACCTTTCCCTGGTGCTGTCCGGCCATTACTGCGGCGGGCAGTGGCGGCTGGGAAGCCTGGGCCCGATGTACGTGCCCGAGAAGGGCTGGTTCCCCGGCGACGACGGCATTATGGGCATGATGCGCATCAACAACATCTCGCAGTACATCTCCGGCGGGCTGAACGCATGCACCATCTACCCCATGCCGATGCGGCTGTTCAACGTGCCAAGCGTCACGCTGCTCAGCTTTACGGCAAAGCTGGAATAACGAGCCCGCCGCCCCCACCGACACGCTTGCGAAGAAAAGGAGATCAACATGAGAACCATTCCCTTAGGAGCCTCCGGTTTGCAGATCCCCGTGATCGCGGTGGGCTGCATGCGCATCAACCGCATTGCAGCCGCCGAGGCGGAGCGATTCGTGCAAACCGCGCTGGACCTGGGCGCTATGTTTTTTGACCACGCGGACATCTACGGCAAGGGAACCTGCGAGGAGATTTTCGCCAAGGCCGTGGGCATGACGCCCGCCGTGCGGGAGAAGCTCATCCTGCAGTCCAAATGCGGCATCCGCCCCGGGATCGCCTTCGACTTCTCCAAGGAGCATATCCTAAACTCGGTGGACGGCAGTTTGAAGCGGCTTCGCACCGATTATCTGGACGTGCTGCTGCTGCACCGCCCGGACGCCCTGGTGGAGCCGGAGGAAGTGGCGGAAGCGTTCGACATTTTGCAGGCTTCGGGCAAGGTGCGGCACTTCGGCGTATCCAACCAGACGCCGGGGCAGATGAAGCTTCTGCAAAAAACCGTGAAGCAGCCGCTGGTGGCAAACCAGCTGCAATTAAGCATCACCAACGCGACGATGATCACCCGCGGATTGCACGTGAACATGCTGGACGATACCGCCGTGGACCGCGACGGCAGCGTGCTGGATTTCTGCCGCCTCCACGATATCACCGTCCAGCCCTGGTCGCCGTTCCAGTACGGGTTTTTCGAGGGCGTGTTCCTGAATAGCCCGAAGTTCCCGGCCCTGAACCGCGAAATTGACGAACTTGCCGCCAAATACGGCGTGAGCAATACCACGATCGTCATCGCCTGGCTGCTGCGCCACCCCGCGCATATGCAGCCCGTCACCGGCACGATGAACCCCGGCCGCCTCAAAGACTGCGCCAAAGCCGCCGACATCCGCCTGACCCGCGAGGAGTGGTACGCGCTGCTGCTCAAGGCGGGGAACACGCTTCCCTGACGGCGGCCAAACGCAAGGAGCGAAAAACGCGAAATGATCTACGCGGAAACGTTCACCTTCCCGGACGCGGAACGGGAAACCGGTTTCATCTGCGGCGTGCTGCGCACGTGCTATGATTCGTTTTACCCGTTCAAGGTGCTGTCCGCCCGCGGGCTTTCGCGGATTGATTTCGAACCGATCACCATCCTGTACGGGGGCAACGGTTCGGGCAAAACCACGGCGCTCAACGTGATCGCGGAACGCATCGGCGTGCGGCGCGAATCCATCTACAACCGTTCCAGCTTTTTCGCCGATTACGTGGACATGTGCGCCGTGCGCCTGAAAGCCGCCGTGCCCGCCCACAGCCGCATCATCACCAGCGACGACGTGTTTGACTACATGCTCAACATCCGCAACTTGAACGAGGGCATCGACCAGAAACGGGAAGACCTGTTCCAGGAATATCTGGACGCGAAGTACGCGCAGTTCCAGCTGAAATCCCTGGCGGATTACGAGGAGCTCAAAAAGGTAAACACGGCGCGGCGGAAAACCCAGTCCAAATACGTGCGCGGCACGCTGATGGATAACGTGCGCGAGTTTTCCAACGGCGAGAGCGCGCACAAGTATTTCGTGGAAAAAATCGAGGAAAACGGCCTGTACCTGCTGGACGAGCCCGAAAACAGCCTCTCCCCCGCGCGGCAGATGGAATTAAAGCAGTACATTGAAGACAGCGCCCGTTTCTTCGGTTGCCAGTTCATCCTTTCCACGCACTCGCCGTTCATGCTGTCCATGCGCGGCGCGAAGATCTACGACCTGGACGAAAACCCGGCGGACGTGAAGCGCTGGACGGAGCTGAAAAACGTGCGGGCGTACTACGAGTTTTTCAAGGATCACGAGGGGGAGTTCCGGTGAACTCCCCCTTCGCTTTTTATTCTGCGCCTCTGCTCCGCTGTGGCTTACGCAATTTTAATATTTCCTAACCAAACGTGTAACATTTGTACAGTATAATGAAAAAACAGGCATGGCGGCAACGCCGCGCACCCGAAGCAACTTGCAGATGGGCGAGGTTGAACGGATGGAAGTCAGACTTGAGCAACTAACCAAACGCTTCGGCGCCGTGACGGCGGTGGACGGTCTGAGCCTCCGCCTGGCGGACGGCGAGATCGCAGGGCTTTTGGGCCCTTCGGGCTGCGGCAAATCGACCACGCTGTTCATGCTGGCGGGCCTGCTTGCCCCCGACGGGGGCGAAATCTGGTTCGGCGAGGAAAACGTTACGCACGTGCCGCCGGAAAAGCGCGGCATCGGCCTGGTTTTCCAGAACTATGCCCTGTACCCGCATATGACGGTGCTTGGCAACATCATGTTCCCGCTTTTAAACACCAAGGTGGAAAAGCAGAAGGCAATCGTCATCGCAACCGAAATGGCGGAGCTGGTGCAGATCCGCGAACTGCTGAACCGCAAGCCGTCGGAGCTTTCCGGCGGGCAGCAGCAGCGCGTGGCCATCGCCCGGGCGCTGGCGAAGAAGCCCAAGCTTCTGCTTTTGGACGAGCCCCTGTCCAACCTCGACGCGCGCCTGCGCATGGAAACGCGGGAAGAAATCCGCCGCATCCAGCGCGAGGTGCAGATTACCACCGTATTCGTGACCCACGATCAGGAAGAAGCCATGAGCATTTCCGACCGGATCGCCGTGATGCGCGACGGAAAGCTGCAGCAGTACGACATTCCCCAGCGCATCTATAAAGCCCCCGCCAACCGCTTTGTCGCAACGTTCCTGGGTTCGCCGCCGATCAACCTGTTTGCCGCCCAGGTGAAAAACGGCATGCTGGCCGCGGGGGAAACCGTACTCGCCCCCGCGCCGCACGCAGCGCCCGGCCCGGCGCTTACAGGCATCCGGCCGGAGGCGTTCGTACCCGACCCGAACGGGTTTGCGGTCACCGTGCAAAAGGCGGAACTGCTGGGCCGCGACATCATCATCACCTTCCCGCTGGGCGGGCAGGCCGTGAAAGCGATCGTCTCCTCGGACGACGACGTGAAACCCGGAGATACCCTGCGGCTTAAAGTGAAGCCCGGCCAGATCCTGCAATTTGACGAAGCGACGCAGGCGCTGATGGGCAGCCTGTGATGCGCCGGCAAACAACCGGCCTGAGCCGGTGGAAGGGGTTTTTATACGTCCTCCCGGCGCTGGCCGTAGTGGCGGTGTTCACCGTATATCCGCTGCTGCGCGCGTTTTTGATGAGCTTCTATACCAAGTACAAGTTCTCCACCGACACGGTGCTTGCCTACGGCGTGGACAACTTCGCCTACCTGCTCAAGGACGCCGTATTTCATAAGGCGCTTGCCAACACGTTCATCTACGTTTTATTCGTGGTGCCCATTTCGGTGAGCATTTCGCTGGTCCTGGCCGTGATGCTCAATACCAAAATCAAGCTCCAGGGCTTTTTCCAGACGGTGTACTTTCTGCCCTACGTAACCTCGGCGGTGGCGCTTGGCATTGTGTTCGGGTGGATTTTTCACAGCAAGTACGGGCTGGTGAACAACCTGCTGGGAACGCTTGGCATCGCGCCCGTGCAGTGGCTCAACCAACCGAACATGGCGCTGACGACGCTGATCCTTTTCAGCATCTGGAAAAGCCTCGCGTTCAACATCATCATTTTTCTGGCGGGGCTGCAAACCATCGGCACCCAGGTGTACCAGGCCGCGCGGGTGGACGCCGCAAGCCGCTGGCGCGTGTTCAGCCGCATCACCGTGCCGCTGCTCTCCCCCATCATCGCCTACGCGCTGGTGATCGAGCTGATCAATTCCTTCAAGGTCTATACGGAAGTTTACGCGCTTTTCGGCGGCAGGCCCGGCCCCGCCAACAGCGCCATTACGCTGGTGTATTACATTTACCAGCAGTTCTACGTGAACTGGAACTTCGGCCTTGCCTCGGCCGCCGCCGTGGTGCTGTTTTTCATCATCCTGTTGTTTACGCTTTTGCAGCTGCGCCTGTCCAAGCGGCGCGTGCATTTTTAAGGGGGCCGGCGCATGCAGCGGAAACATTCGGGCTTTGCGCCCCGGGCGCTTTTATACCTGGTGCTATCGCTTGGCGCGGTGACCACGGTGCTGCCCTTTTTGTGGATGCTTCTCACCTCCTTAAAAGACCCTTCCGAGGTTCTTCAGCCCATCTTCCTGCCCACGATCTGGCGGTTTGACAATTATGCCCGCGCCCTGGAAGCCGCGCCGCTGGCCACGTATTTTTTCAACACCGTGATCGTCACCGTGATCTCCACGGCGCTGACGCTGATCGTGACCATTCTTGCGGCGTTCGGGTTTTCCAGGCTCCGGTTCCCCAGCAGGGACGTTATCTTCGCGCTGCTGCTGGCCACTTTGATGATCCCCGGCGAGATGCTGATCATCACCAACTTCGTAACCGTCGCCAGGCTTGGATGGATGGACACGCGCACGGCGCTGATCGTGCCCTGGATTGCCAGCGTGTTCTACATCTATCTGCTCCGGCAGTTTTTCCTGCAGATCCCCGACACCCTGTACTATGCCGCCAAGGTGGACGCCTGCAGCGACTGGCGCTATCTGTGGAAGGTGATGGTGCCCAACAACCGGCAGGCGATTTCCACCGTCGCCATCCTCAACACCATCGGCTGCTGGAACGCCTTTTTGTGGCCGCTGATGGTCACCAACTCCGAAAGCAAGCGAGTGCTGTCCATCGGGCTGACGCAGTTCCAGACCGAGGCGGGCACCAGCTACGAGCTGCTGATGGCGGCCTCGGCGCTGCTGGTGATGCCGATGGTGATTTTGTACCTGCTGCTGCACAAGCAGATCATCCAGGGCGTTTCGCGCAGCGGAATCAAAGGCTAGCAAATTGCCGCCCGGCCCCCGACCGGGGAACCGGCTTCAAGATAGAAACCCTGTGAACTACAACGACGCAAATGGAGGGAAACACTATGAAAATCAAATCGTTTCTGGCCGTGCTCCTGACGCTGTGCATGATGCTGCCGATGGGCGTTGTGGCAAGCGCCGCCGAAGAACCCGTAACCGTGGAATTCTGGCACGCGATGAGCGGCGGCCTGCAGGACGCGCTCGTGGCCCTGACCGACAAGTTCAACGCCGAAAACGGCATGGGCATCACCGTCAACCTCACCAACCAGGGCGGTTACGGCGACCTGAGCACCAAGCTTTTGGGCGCCGTCGCCTCGGACACGCTGCCCGACATGGCCCAGGTGTACGACAGCTGGATCGTCAACTCCCTGGACGTCGTGGTGCCGCTGGACGAATTCATCGCCACCGACTTTGACAACTATGACGACATTCTCGAGGCCTACCGCAAGGAAGGCGCGGAGTTCGGCCAGATCTACACCATCGCGTTCAACAAGAGCTGCCAGGTGTTCTTCTACAACAAAACCCAGTACGAAGCGCTGGGCCTCACCCCGCCGACCACCTGGGAAGAGCTCAAGGCCGTGTCCAAAACCATTTACGAAGCCACCGGCAAGCCTTCCTACGGGTATGACGACCTGTTCGGCATGTTCATGCAGTATGTGCTGCAAAACGGCGGCGAGTTTATCAAGGACGGCCAGGTGCTGTTCAACTCCGAAGCCGGTCTTGGCGCGCTGACCTATCTGCTGGAATCCTATACCAGCGGCTATGCCCGCACCGCAGGCGAGGATAAATACCTCTCCGGCCCCTTCAACAACGGCGACGTGCTTGCCTACATCGGCTCCAGCGCCGGCGCGGCCTATATCAAGCCCGTGGACTTCACCTACGGCGCGGCGCCGCTGCCCAAGGGCGTCGCAGCCGCGGCTCCCCAGGCCGGCACCAACCTTGCGATGTTCGCCAAGGACGAGAAGGTACAGAAGGCCACCTGGGAATTCATCAAGTTCCTCACCTCCACCGAATCCACCGTGCAGTGGGCCATCGCCACGGGCTACCTGCCCATCCGCCAGTCCGGCTTTGAGAGCGAAGCCTACCAGGCTTACATGGCCACCAGCGAAGTAGCGCAGGCCTGTTACGCGCAGATGGCAGACCAGTACTTCGAAAACGCCTATCCCGGCGCCCAGGAGATCCGCACCACGCTTTCCACCGCCATGGAGACCGCGATCCTCAACGGCACGCCCGCCGAAACCGCCCTTGCCGATTTCGCCGCGCAGGCCCAGGCCGTGCTCGACCGGCAATAAGCCAACCAACCGCGAACCGTTTCCGCCGTTGCGGGAAAGGGGTTTCCCCTTTCCCGCAACGGCATACTCCCGCGATCCGCAGCGAGGAACCCATGACGACGCTTTGCTTTTATCAGGGACTTCGAACCATCGGCGGCACGGTGCTGGAAATCGCGACACAGCAGGCGCGCTGCCTGTTTGATTTCGGGCTTGTGTATTCGCCGCAGGAGGACACGCGCGTGCTGCCGCGGCAGCGCGCCATGGTTTCCGACGCGCTGAAGCTGGGCACGCTGCCCGAAATCGAAGGCCTCTATGCCCGCACGGAGCTTAATGGGCTGCCGCTTTCCGCCTACGGGGAAACCGAGCCGCGCCCGTTCGTGCTGATTTCCCACATGCATTTGGACCATATGGGCGCGCTGGGGCTGCTTGCGCCTGACGCGCACGTATATATGACCGAGGACAGCCTGAGGCTGTACAAAGGCCTTACGGCGGCGGGAGACATCGAATTCCGCACGCATGAGAACGTGATCGGCATCGCGCCGATGGAATGGCAGAAGAAAGGCGACATCGCCTTTCGCATGATCCCCGTGGATCACGACGTGCCCGGCGCGTGCGGCTTCGAAATCGTTACGCCGGACGGAAACGTTTGCTATACGGGCGATCTGCGCCTGCACGGGGCGACCGACGCCAACACGCTGCTGTTCTGTTACCTGGTCCGGGGCGCGGACCTGTGCATCACCGAAGGCGTAACCGCGAGCTTTATCGACGATTTTGACGCCGTCATCCCCAACAGCAGCCTGGAAGGCGTCCGGACCGAAGCCGGACTGCTTACGGAGATCGTCTCCGCGGTCACCGCCGCCCGGGGGCTGGTCTGCATCAACCTTTACAACCGCAATATCGAGCGCCTGCACGCGCTGCACGAAACCCTGCAAAGCCTCGGCAGGCGTTTGGTGCTGGAGCCGCAAAGCGCTTTGCTATACAGGCAATTCCACCCCTCGGCCACCGTGCGCGTGTACGCGCCGCTGGCCGAAGGCTTCCGCCTGCCCGGCATGACGCTGACGACGACTGCCGAAATTCAGGCGCACCCCGCGCGCTACGCGCTGCAGCTTTCCTATGCGCATCTGCTGGAGACGCTCGATTTCACTCCCGAGGGCAGCCTCTACCTCCATACGGACGGCATGCCGCTGGGGGCGTACGACCCCGGGTTTGCAAAGCTGCAGCAATTCCTGGCCGCGCAGGGGATTGACTACCGGCTGCTGCACTGCGGCGGCCATGCCTCCCCCGAGCACCTGAAATACCTGCTGACCCAGATCGCCCCCAAAACCTTGATCCCCCTGCACAGCCTGACGCCGGAAAAAATACGCGTCGACGGCGCGAAACAATTCCTGCCGGAAGCCGGGAAGCGCTACCGGCTGGAGGGCGGCATGCTGCGATAATCGCAGGAAGCGGCGGGAGACCCGGTGATATTTCATGCGCCGCTATGCCCGATTGCCGTAAACGGCCCTTGAACCGCGGCCCATGGCTTGGTATACTGAGAAAAATTTATCCGAAGAAGGAACGCTATGGGCTCGTTTGCGGAAGAGTTACTGAAAACCCTGGCACAGGAAGTCATCAAAAAAGGCTATGACAAATGGTCGCAGCGCAAACCGAAAATGGATGTCTGCGTGAACTGCCCAAAGTGCGGCGAGGCGTTTTATATCACGTTGCACTCCATCGAAAAGAAAGAACTGCATTGCCCCGACTGCCATGCGGACTTGAACCGCGACGCGATGCGCGAGCAGGCGCAGCGGTACCTGGCG
>CAYRPW010000016.1:9997-15329 GCA_964426145.1 uncultured Oscillospiraceae bacterium | reverse complement strand
TACAACACCGCCATCGCCCAGATGATGACGCTGGTCAACGAGTTTTACGCCGCGGAAGGCTGCACCCGGGAAGAGCTTAAAACGCTCATCCTGTTATTGTACCCCGTAGCGCCGCACATCGGCGAGGAGATGTGGGAGCGCATGGGCTTTGGCTCGGGCATCACGCTGGAACCCTGGCCCAAGTACGACGAACAGGCCATGAAGCGCAGCGAGATCGAGATCGCCGTGCAGATTTTGGGCAAGGTGCGCGGCCGCATTCTGATTGACCCGGATATGACCGCAGAGCAGGCCGAAAAAGAGCTGCCAAGCCACCCGCAGGTGAAAGCGCTGGTCGGCGACCGGCAGATCGTCAAGCTCATCTTCGTGCCCGGCAGGCTCTGCAACCTGATCGTGAAGTAAGTTCCCCCCTCAACCAACGGAGTATCCATATGGAATACGGCATTCTGCAAATCAACGCCGTCAGCCGCGCGTTTGGCAAAACGCGGGCGCTGAAGGGCTTGAGCGTCACCATTCCCAAGGGAAAAATCGTCGGCCTCCTGGGGCGCAACGGCGCGGGCAAATCCACGCTGCTGCGCATCGTAGGCGGCATGCTCAAACCCGGCGGCGGCAGCGTCACCATCGCGGATCAGGCCGTGTGGGACCGCGCCAAGGCGCTGGGGCTGCTCTGCATCATCGGCGATACGCCGGATTTCGGCAAGCTTTCAAAAATCAAGGACCTGTTCTTCGTCTGCGGCGGCCTGTTTCCCGGGTGGGACAACGTGCTGGCGCTTGCGCTTGTGAAACGGTTTGATCTGCCGCTGAACCGCAGAATGAAAACCTTCAGCCGCGGCATGCAGACCAGCGTCATGCTCACGGTCGGTCTTGCCAGCAACGCGCCGCTGACCATTATCGACGAACCGAGCCTGGGCCTGGACGCGGTGATGCGCGAGCGGTTTTACGATCTGCTGCTGGAAGAAAAGCAGAAAAACCCGGAGCGCACCTTCTTGATTTCCACCCACCTGATCGACGAGGTGACGCGCTTTCTGGACTACGCCGTGATGATCGACGACGGCAATCTCCTGTGCGAAGGCACGGTGGACGCGCTGCAGGAGGGAACCTTAAGCGTTTCCGGCGACACGGACGTCGTAACGGAGCTGACCCAGGGCACGGATCTGCTCAAGCAGGAAGAGCTTGCGGGCATGCTGGTGCGCCACGTGCGGCTTACCGCGGCGCAGACGGAAACCATCCGGGCGGACCGGCGCGTGCGCACCGCCCCCGTGGGGCTGCAAAGGCTGTTTGTGTTCCTGACGGAGGAAAAGGAGGCGCAGCGCAATGGCTGAGTGGTTGAAGGCCTCCCGTTTCCAGGGCATTCTGCGGTATCACTATAAAACCATCGGCAGGATCGCGGCCTGGGCGCTTGGCATCGTCTTCGGCGTGCAGGCGCTTTCGCTGCTGATCCCGGTGCTTAACGGCGGTGTTTTCCAGTTCGACGGCATCCGCGCGAATTTCGAGATCGTGTTTTTCGCCGCGCTGGTCACCGGCATCGTCCCGGCGGGGCGTTCCTCGCGGTTCCTCATCCGCTTTGGCACGTCGCGCACGTCGGTCTGGCTGGGCAACGTCCTGGGGCTGTTCGCCGGCATGGTCTGCCTGCTTGTCGCCACGTTTTTGCTCAATCTGCTGATCGGCGGGCTGCTGTTCCCGCTCACCTCCCTTGCGCCGCTGCATTTCGACATGACTCCGGCGCTTTTTTCGCTGGAGCTGCAAAACGGGCTGAAGGACTTGCCGATGTACCTGTTGTATACGCTGGAGTGGACGGCGATCTTCTACCTGTACGCGTGCCTGTTCCGGCGCTTCCGGGTGCTGACCATCAGCCTGAGCGTCGGCATTCCGCTGCTGTTCGTGATCCTCATGTTCATCCCGGCCGTCCGCGAAGGGCTGGCAACGATCAGGGGCAACAACCAGGGGGAAATCCTGGTGCTGGGGCTTCGCTGGCTGCAAATCCTGCAGGATATCATCCGTTTTGTCGAGGAACACTGGGAAACCCTGCAGCTGATTGCCGGTATCGTCAGCCTGCCGCTGAGCTACGCGGTGATGCGCGGCACCAAGCAGCCGTAATTGTTTTCACCTTCGCCAACGCATTCTGCCGAAACCGCCGCACTATAGGCGGTTTCGGTTTTGTCGGCACGAAAACCGATGCGTTTTGATGCGCTTTTTCCCTGCCGTGTTTGCAACAAATTCCCCCGGGGGTATACGCTCAAATTCCGATATGGTATAATTAAAAGTCAGAAGATGGATGACGGAGAGGGGTAACGGCATGGAAACGGCGCTTCGGCAGGCACGGTTGATTCTGGCGTCGGCATCGCCCCGCAGGCGCGAACTGCTTCAATATTTCAGTATTCCGTTTACCGCCATCGCCTCCGGCGCGCCGGAGGACGACGTGCAGGGAGACGGCGCTTTGCAGGTGCAGACGCTTGCCCGCCGCAAAGGGATCGATATTTTCAGCCGCCATCCGGCGTACCCCGTGCTTTCGGCGGATACGCTGGTGTGCATCGGCGATCAGATTTTGGGCAAGCCCCAAACTCACCGGCAGGCGGCCGAGATGCTTTCCCTGCTGTCCGGGCAATGGCACCGGGTGGTGACGGGCGTTTGCCTGCATACGCCGGACGGCCGCGTGCTTGAGCAGGTGGAAACGACGAACGTGTTATTCAAAACGCTCGGCGAAACGGAGCTTGCGCGTTACGCCCAGTCCGACGAGCCGATGGACAAGGCCGGCGCGTACGCCATGCAGGGCGTCGGCAGCATTTTTATCCAGCGAATCGACGGCAGCCCGTCCAACGTGATCGGCCTGCCGCTGTGCGCGGTGGCGGAACTGCTTGCGCAAGCGGGCCTTTACCTGCTTTGAAACCAGTGAACGGACGTGTGATGCATGGGATTTTCGGCGCGTGATTTGGGGATCGATCTTGGAACCAGCAATACGCTTGTCTATGTGAAGGGCAAGGGTATCGTTGTCAACGAACCCACCATCGTCGTGGTGACCAACGATTTGAAACAGCGTCCCCGCGCCGTGGGCGACGACGCGAAAATCATGCTGGGCCGCACCACCGAGGGCATCACCGCCATCCGCCCGATGCGGGAAGGCATCATCAACGATTTCGAAATGGCGCAGATCCTGATCCAGTATTTCGTCCGCAAGGCTATCGGTTCCAGCTACCTGTTCAAACCGCGCACGTTTTTAACGTGCCCCTCCTCCATATCGCCCATCGAACGCCGCGCCGTGATGGAAGCGGCCAAGGCGTCGGGCGCGCGCAAGGTGTACCTGGTGGAAAAGCCGTTCGCTTCGGCGCTTGGCAGCGGCCTGCCGGTGTTTGATCCCAGCGGCTGTATGATCGTGGATATCGGCGGCGGCACCACGGATATCGCCATCATCTCGCTGGGCGGGGTCGTCATCAGCCATTCCATCCGCGTGGGCGGCGTGAAGATGGACGAAGCGATCATGAATTACATCAAACGGGAGTTCAACATCCTCATCGGAGATCGCACCGCCGAGGAAGTGAAGCTGGATCTGGGCGCGGCGCTGCCCATCAGCGACGAGCGCAGGGCGCGCATCCGCGGCCGCGATCTGATCACCAACCTGCCCCAGACCACCGAAATTACGTCCGCGCAGATCTACGAGGCCATCCACGATCCCTGCACGGCGATTTTGAGCGCCATCAAATGGCTGCTGGAACGCACGCCGCCGGAGCTGACCGCCGACGTGATGCACAACGGCATCTACCTGGCCGGCGGCGGCGCGCAGCTCTACGGCATGGACCAGATGATCGCAAGCGAACTTGGCATACCGGTGCTGCTGGCCAAGGAACCCACGGATTGCGCGGTGCTTGGGCTTGGCAACATCATTGAAAACTTCGATATGCTGGAGCAGCTGGGCTATTCCGGCTTCCTGAAAGAAAGCTGAGAGGGCGACGCATGGACGGCAACAAGCCGCAGGCAAAGACATCGAACCGCAACACCCGCCGTTTCCGGTGGCTGCGGCGTACCGCCATTATCCTCGCGGCGGTTGTTTTGCTTGCGCTGGCGGGTTCGCATCTGTTTGCGCTGATCACGGGCAACGAAACCCTGCGCGCGCCGGAAAACGCCGTCACCTCCGTGCTCACGCCGCTGCAAACGGGCGTTGCCAGCGTTGTGGACGCGGTGGTGAACTATCTTAGGACGCTCAAACTGCGCGCCAATCTGGAAACCGCCTACAATGAAATCAAGCTGGAAAACGAACAGCTGGTGTATCAGGCGATGCTGTCGGAGGAGCTTACGTACCGGCTATCGGTCTATGAAGACCTGTACAACGAAATCTCCGTCAACGAGAGCCTAAACCCTCTGGTGGCAACGGTCATCGGCCGCAGCGACGGCAACTACTTTTCGGTATTCACCATCAACAAAGGCTCCGGCGACGGGGTGACGGATTATATGGCCGTCACCATGGATGGCGCGCTGGTCGGCTATACCTATAACGTGAAGGAAAACTCCGCAAGCGTCCGCACCATTATCGACAGCGACGCGAGCATCGCCGCGTTGGTGTCGTCCACGCGCGATCAGGGCACCGTGCGCGGCACCCTGGATGTGGACGGCACCGCCATGTGCCGCATGTATTACCTGCCGGAAGATTTCCTGCCCCGGCCGGGCGATACCGTGGTCACCTCGGGCGTTGGCATGTCGTTTCCCAAGGGCATCCCCATCGGCACGGTGCGCGAGAGCACACGCGGCATGGAAAGCAATAAAAGCTACGTCGTGCTGGAACCGCTGGCTGATTTCGAGCATATCGAGTATGTGATCATCCTGCGCTACCAGCCCGACGCCGAGGCTATCGAATCCAGGGACAGCGGGCAGGATCTGAGCCTCGTGCCGCTGGAAACGGCGCGCCCCGTGCCCACCATCCAGATCGGCTCGGATTTCTTCCAGCTTGCGCCCACGCCGGTACCCTCCGAAGGGCTGCCCGGGGAAACGCCAACCGGGTCCGACGCTTTGACCGTTACCCCGACGCCGGCTGGCGGAGGTACGTCCATCGAGTACAACGTACCCGAAAACACTGACGGCACAGGCACCGCCACGCCCGTCACCTATACCCTTCCGCCCACCCCCTCTCCCACGCCCACCATTCCGCCGCTGGAACTGACTGTGGAGGAGGATGACGGTTGATCAAGCGAGGCATACAGTTTGCGGTGCTCACGCTTGCGGCCTATCTGCTGCAGGTCACCGTCTCCGGCCATCTTGCCATCGCAGGCGTTGCGCCCAACTTCGCCATCGCGATCATCGCCGTCGTCAGCATTGCGATGGGGCGCAAGTACACGTTTCTCATGTC
>CAYRPW010000016.1:0-9987 GCA_964426145.1 uncultured Oscillospiraceae bacterium | reverse complement strand
GATTTGCATCGGCTATCTGCTGGAGATCATGCTGCCGGCGCTGGATTACATTTACCTCATTTTGTATCCCGTGTGCGCGATGCTGGGCGCGCTGGCGTTCGCGGATAAAAGTGAGCGCCGGATGGAGGAAGACCGCACCTCCGGCAAGAAAACGGTCCGCCTGCCAGCGCCCATCCGCACCATGCTCTGCGCGGCGCTGAGCATGCTGGTATTTGAAATCGTCAACCTGCTGTATATCTATTTGAGCGGCATCCGGCTGGACATGGGGCATTACAGCCGGGCGCTGATCTCCCTTACGTACACCACGGCGCTGGCCGGGCTGATCCAGCTGCCCATCCGGCGCTGGCTGAAGGTGTACACGTTCAGGAAAGCCGCGCGGCTTTCGTAAAGAACCGGAAAGGATTTACAATGGCCGGAAGAAAGCACTTCGATCCATCCAGACAAGGCTATAATCTGCCCGTGCGGTACCTGACGTTTTTGGGTATCGTGATTGTGATGTTCGTCGTTCTGATCACCGGGGTTGCCAACCTGCAGCTCAACGCAAGCTATGAATACCAGCAGACCGCGGAAACGAAGCGGACCACCAAAATTACCCTGCGCGGCAGCCGCGGCATGATTACCGACGCCGATGCCGTGATCCTCGCCAAGGATGAAATGATCTACAACGTCACCTTCTACCGCGACGCGTCGCAGAACTCCACGGATGATTACAAAGCCTTCACGCAGGCCATTTCCGAAGCCATCGACATCATCGAGGCCAACGGAAACGAGCTGAGCGTGAGCTTCGTCATCCGCCGCAGGCAAGCCACGGAAGAGGAAACGCCTGTCAACACCGGCGTTGCCGTGGGCGAATGGGAATTTTACTTCGGTTCCGGCGTTTCCGAAGCCGTGCTCCAAACCCGCCAAACGCAGTGGCGCGACAACAACTATTTCTCCGTAGCCGGCGTGCCAACCGCGGCGGCTGCCATCGAACGGCTGAAAACCCGCTATCAGATCCCAGACGACATGAGCGAGGAGAAGATGCTCAAGGTGATGGCGGTCTACTCGGAAATGCAGATGAACCTGTTCCTCTCCCAGCCCGTCGTCATCGCCAAGGATGTTCCCTACGAAACCGTGATCGAGATCGAAACCCGGTCCATGAACCTGCCGGGGCTGGAGGTTGCGGTGGGCACCAAGCGCGTGTATCCGCGCAGCAGCCTTGCCGCGCAGGTCATCGGCTACATCGGGCCGATCCCTTCCATCTCCAAGTGGGAAGAGCTGCAGACCAAAGGCTACAAGTATTCCGATACCATCGGCCTGGACGGCATCGAGGCCTCGATGGAGGACTGGCTGACCCAGAACAACGACGCCCGGCAGGGCTACCGCATCGTGGAGCGCGATAACGTGGGCAAAATCACCCGCGAGTTAAGCTATGTGGAGCCGCAGGACGGCAACAACGTGAAGCTGACCATTTACGCAAGCTACCAGCAGCAGGCGGAGCGCGCCTTGACCCTGAATGTGGAAACCACGCGGGCGGCGCAGGAGAAAAAGCTCATGCTTAACTCCTGGCTGGAAACCAACCGCGATGTGATTGAAACCCGCAACTGGGAGAAATACCCCCTGTCTCTGGCCGACCGCGCCGCCATGATGGTGATCGATATGGACGGGCGTGTGCTTGCCATGGCCAACTACCCCACGTATGACTTAAACGCGCTGATCGAAGGCGGCGAGGAGAGCGCCCAGATCCTGACCGACGAGCGAAACTTGCTGATGAACTACAACATCCACGCGCGGGCTACGCCAGGCTCCATCTTCAAGATGGTGCCTTCGCTGGCGGCGCTGATGGAGGGCGAGCTGCTGCCGGAAGAAACCATTTCGGACGGCGGTTTATTCATGCTCTATACAAGCGATAAAAACACGGCGCCCAAATGCTGGATCTCCGCGTCGCAGCGCTACAAACACCAGAACCAGACCATTGTGCAGGGCCTTTCCAACAGCTGCAACTTCTTTTTCTACACGCTGGGCGCAAAGCTTGGCGAAGAGCGGCTATACCAGTACGCGTCGGAGTTCGGGCTCACCAGCCGCACGGGGGTCGATCTGCCCGGTGAGGAGCGAAGCGTGGTCGGAAATCAGACGAGCCTCTACGACCCCACCAAAGCCCTGGGCGAATCCTCGCAGGATACCGCCGTACCCATCATCGTGTTCAACCAGCTGAAAAAGCACCTGCGCAACCAGGGTGCGATCCGCAACATCACCTACGACGAGGAAAGCCTGAACCGCTGCGCTAAACGCCTGATGGACATGGCGGTCAACACCGCGCAGACGGACTGGGTTGTTTCCATGCGCCCCATCCTGATGGAAGAGCTGAACATGACGCGGGAAATGGTGTATCTGCAGGCGGTCATCGGCGATGCCTACATTTACCTGAACGATATCAAGTGGGGCGGCAGCCAGACCATCCAGGTGGCCATCGGCCAGTCCATCACCGTGCTTACGCCCGCCGCGGTCAGCCGCTACGTTGCGGCGCTTGGCAACGGCGGCGTGGTGAACAACCTGATGATCGTGGACAGCATCACCTCCCCCGAGGGCGATATTCTCAGCCAGCGCACGCCCACCGTGCTCAACGTGTTCGAAGACTCGCAGCAGTATCTGGATTTGATCCTGCAGGGGATGAAAGGCGTTGTGGACGAAAGCGGCACGGCCGCCAAATACTTCTCCAACCCCGACTGGAAATACCGCGACCAGGTTGCCGCCAAAACGGGAACGGCCGAGGTGACCTCCATCGACCTGGAGAACAACGCCTGGTTCGTTATGCTCGCCCCGTACGACGATCCGGAAATCTGCGTGGTGGTGTTCATCCCCTCGGGGTTAAGCGGCGGCGAGGCAAGCCTTGCGGCGCGTGAATTTGTGGAATGGTATCTGGACCAGAAAACGCTGCGCACGACCGACGTCGGCTTCCCCGGCGGCAACATGCTTGCGCCTTAGGCGGTGGCATGATGAACAATGTCTGGATGATCGCTTCGGGAAAAGGCGGCGTGGGAAAATCCACGCTGGCGGCGGCGCTTGCCGTGGCGCTGGCCAGAGCCGGTAAAAAGACCGCCGTGGTGGATATGGATCTGGGGCTCCGAAGCCTGGACATCCACCTGGGCATGGAAAACACCGTCGTGTTTAGCGTGATGGACTACGTGCATGGCGACTGCAAGCTGATGCAGGCGGTGCTCATGCACCTGACAATCCCCGGCCTGGGGCTTTTACCCGCCTCGCAGCTGCATTCGGCGGAGGCGATTTCCGCAGAGCAGTTTGCGAGAATCCTGTTAAAGCTCCAAAAGCGTTTCGACGTCGTGCTGGTGGACGCACCCGCGGGGCTTTCCCGCGCGATAGAAACCATCCTGGAATGCGCGGAGAACTCCCTCCTCG
The DNA here is from genome assembly GCA_964426145.1 of uncultured Oscillospiraceae bacterium. GTDB lineage: Bacteria > Bacillota > Clostridia > Christensenellales > Aristaeellaceae > CAXXOK01. Next base: position 6,591 of record CAYRPW010000016.1, on the reverse strand, counting down.
TCGTCACTCCGGACGACGTTTCCATCCGCGACGCGGAGCGGTTCATTGCCCTGTGCCGGGATTTGGGTAAACCCGCCCCGATGATCGTGGCAAACCGGGTGATCCCGGAGCTGGTGGCATCCGGCGACCAGGTTACGCCGCAGACCATGGCCGATACGTTGGACGTGCCGTTGCTTGGGTACATTCCGGAGGATTTGGCGGTGCTCAAAGCGCTTTCCAAACACCACACCGTGATGGAGCTGGATTGCCCCGCCCGTTACGCGGTCGAGCGCATTGCCAGGCGGCTTACGGGGCAAACCGTGCCCATGGAGGACGTCGCAGCGCCGCCGCCGAAAAAACCCTGGTGGAAACGCGCAAAGGGAGGGAAAAGGCAATGATGAACGAAAGCCGCCGGTCCAAGGCGCATTTTGACTATATTCTTGCCATTCTCGCGTTCGTGCTGGCAGGGTTTGGCGTGCTGTGCGTGTCCATCGCCACGTTTTCCACTTCGGCCGGCACCGAGGATACGCTGCTGAATTACATCGTCGCTTCCTATTACGGCCTGCGGCAGACCATCTTCTTTCTGGTCTCGCCGATCGTCATCGGGGTTGTTACCTTCTTTCCGCACGATTTTATCCGCAGGCGTTCGCAGGTGTTCTATCTGTTTGCCTGCGCCTTGCTTTTGGTGGCGCTGGGCGGCCAGGCGGCGGGCGTGAAAGCGTGGATCGACATCATGTGGAACTATACGCTGCAGCCGTCCGAGTTCGTCAAGCTTGCCTGCATCATCACCACCGCCAAATATCTGGAAAAAACCGATAACCCGCTGGGCACCTTCAAATCCGCCGCGCGGCTTGGGCTGCTCATGGGCGTGCCCTGGCTGCTCACGCTGTTGCAGGGCGAAACCGGCTCGGTGCTGGTGATGATTTTCGTGTTTGCCGTCATGATGTATTTCGGCGGCATCCGTTTGAAAGTCATGGGCGGCATCATCGCGGCCGGCGTGCTCGCGCTGATTATCCTCTACGGTATCATCATGGCGTCTGGCATCGACGATTACCGCATCACGCGCATCCTGTCGTTCGTCAATCCCGAACTGGTGGATGCCAACGCCACCTATCAGGTGTCGCAATCCAAAATCGCCATCGGGGCCGGCGGCGTCAGCGGCGTGGGCATGTTTGTGCAGGGCAGTTTCAGCCAGCTGGATTACGTGCCGGAAGATTATACCGATTTCATCTTCTCCACCATCGGCGAGGCTTTCGGCTTCTGGGGTACGCTGGGCGTGCTGGGGGCGTATCTGCTGATGATCCTTCGCATGGCCTACCTCTCCTTCTATACGCAGGAGCGCTTCGGGCAGATGGTGATCATCGGGGTGCTTTCCATGATGCTGTTCCACGTTTTCCAAAACGTGGCGATGACCATCGGCTTCATGCCGATCACGGGCATCCCGCTGCCGTTTTTAAGCTACGGCGGCAGCAACCTGGTCACCAACATGGCCGGCATCGGGCTGGTGCTCAACATGGTCATGAACCGCAGCGTAACCAGCCTCAAAGGCCTCACGCCGCAGACGCGCATCAAAGGGCGCTATACGGGCTGATGCGCCTGTTTATCGGCCTGGGGCTAAGCCAGCCGGCGCGCGAAGCGCTGTGGAACGCCGCGGCGGAGCTTAACGTTCAGGGCGTGTCCGTGCGCAGGGAAAACATACATATCACCCTCGCCTTTCTGGGCGAGCGGGACGAGCGGCAGGCTGCCGCCGTACAACGCATCGCGGCGGCGGCAGCCGTGGGAAGTGCGCCGCTTGCGCTGTGCGCGCGGGAGTTCGGGTTTTTCGGCAGGCGGGAAAACGCGCTGCTGTACGCGGCGCTCGCGCCGTGCCCGCCGCTTCACACGCTGGCCGGGCGGCTGCGCCAGATGCTTTCCGAGGCGGGGGAAGCGTTTGACGAAAAACCATTTGCCGCGCACATCACGCTTTCGCGCAAGGCGGATCTGCGCGGGGTCAGCCTGACCAACCCGTTTGCGCCGGTGTTCTTTACGGCTGACGCGCTGACGGTCTACCATTCGGTGCGCGTGCGGGAGGAACTCCGGTATCTGCCATATTTTACGGCGCCGCTTCAGGAAGGGGATAGGGTATGAAAAAAGTGATGCTGTTCCATATGCAGGGCTGCCCGTATTGCGTGGACGCCCGCCGCTTTATCGATCAGGTATGCGCGCAAACGCCGGCGCTTCGCGCCGTGGAGATCGAAATGATCGACGAACGCCTGCACCCCGTGATCGCCTGGCGGCACGATTACTGGTATGTTCCCACCTTTTACGTGGACGGCCGGAAGGTACACGAAGGCGCATGCACAAAAGAGAAAGTGGAACAAATCTTAAAAATGGCGGCCGAATAAGTCCAGCCTGTTTACGAGACGAGGATTTTGAACACTTTGGGGCGGTCGTACAGGCCGCCTTTTAACATGCAAAAACGCTACATCCGAAACCATACGTATGAGGTCGCTTCTTCGATATCGTAGATCCGCAGAAAATAGCCGTCCAGGTCAAAGTAATAATGGTCGTAATGATCCGCAAACACATAGTGCGGCGCGTCGGCAACCGGCACGCCCACGATGGTGACGGCAGCGCCGCCGTCGGTGGTATGGCAGTCCAGGCCGTTCTGGTCGATATAGGTTTGATAGCGTTCGCCGTAAGGCGGGCACAGGCCGCAATGCACCAGCAGGGGATAGGTAAGATACTCGGCAAGCTCCGGCGCGCTTTGCGCGGTGTAGCCGAAATCCGACAGCGTGCCGATGTACATCATAATATGCCGGCCGCCCGCGTTCGCCACCAGAAAATCGCCGACTTTCAATACCTCGTAAAGACGGTCAAACGGCACGCCCGCTACGGTCAGCTGGTTGTCGCGGTACTTGCCGCGGTTGGTGATCATCTGCTCCAGCGTATCGTGCTGCGGCTTGCCGCACGAAAAATTGATCCAGTTGGTAAATCCAGAGCAGTCAAACCCGTACAGGTATGCTTCCCCTCGGGTGAAGTTCTTGGAGCTGTCGGTCGCGTGACAGACCGTCAGCAGCCTGTCAAAATCCCTTCCGCCGAACAGGTAGGGAAGCCCCAGCGGAAACCGGGCCTCGATGCCCGCGCCGGTGATTTCATTGTATCGCGCAAGGAAGGGGTTTCCTTCCTCCAGCATCGAAAACGCGGCGTTCAGCTCCAGGCTCTTTTGCACCTGCGCGGTTGCCGGCGGCAGGAGGCACACAAGCATCGTAACCAAAAGCACCGCAGCCGTCCGTCTCATGTGCGCCTCCGTCATCCGTTTTCCGTAGTATAACAGGTTTTGACCGGCGCATACAACCCCGGACGCTATTTGAAATACGGCTCGGGGTGGATCAGGTGCTCGTCCTCGGGGTTGATGCGGCCCAGCGCGCGGTCGTAATGCATAATGGCGCGCTGGATGGCGAAATAGCCGTATTTTTTGCGGATATCGTCGATGGTGTATTCCAGAATCTGGCGTTTCTGGCGCGCGGAATCTTCGGGCAGGAAGGAAAGCTGCAAAAGCTTCCCGGCGGGGGACAGGCGGCTTACGCTTACGCCCAGCGAGCGCAGCGGCGTTCCCTCCCGCCAGTTTTCGCGCAGCAGGCCGTAGGCGGTTTCGAACAGATCAAAGCTTGAGTCGGTATCGAAGGAAAGCGTCGCCTGCCGCTGAAACCAGTCCAGGGTTTTCGCGTTGCGGATGGACACCTGCACCACGCGGCCCGTTACCTGGTGCTTGCGCATGCGCGAGGCCACGCTTTCGCACAGGCCGTACAGCGTGATGCGCACGTCGTACAGGGTGAGGATGTCGTGCGCGGTGGTGATGGAGTTGCCCACGCTTTTCATCTTCACGGGCGTGTCCTCGGCAATCACGGCGGCGGCGTCGTCGCCGTGGGCAAAGCCCGACAGCATCAGCCCGGTTTTGCCGAACACGGCCTTGAGCGCCGCGGGGTCCACCGCGGTGAGCTGGCCGATGGTGAAGATGCCCAAATTGTGCAGCTTGCGGGCGGTGGCGCGGCCGATGAACAAAAGCTCGCCCACGGGCAGGGGATCAAGCACCGCGGCGCGGTTTTCCTGGCAGACCACGGATACGCCGTCGGGTTTTTTCAGGTCGCTGCCCAGTTTGGCAAAAATGCGGTTGTCGCCCACGCCCACGCTTACGGTCAGCCCCGTTTCCTCCCGCACGGCGTGGCGCAGATGGTTGGCGATGCGAAACCCGTCCGCAATCTGCACGCGCGGGCCGCTCACGTCCAGCCACGCCTCGTCCACGCCGAAGGGCTGCACGCGGTTGGTGTAGCGGGCGAAGATGCCCCGCACCGTTTGGCTGTATTTGAGCACGGCCTCAAAATCCGGCTTGATGGCCTGCAAATTCGGGCAGCATTGCTTCGCCTGCCATACGGCCTGGCCGGTGATCACGCCCTGCCGTTTGGCCACCATGTTTTTGGCCAGCACAATGCCGTGGCGCAGGGCCGGATCGCCGCATACGGCGATGGGCAGCTCCCGCAGCTCCGGCCGCTCCAAACACGCAACGGACGCATAGAAGTTGTTCAGATCGGCATGCAGCACAACGCGGTTCAGAAAAACCACCCTCCCGCCCAAACATAAAGCGAACATATGTTCTAATTCATTATACAAACATATGTTCGCAAAATCAACCGCAAGATGTAGGGCCATGCGCCCGCGGCGCATCCTTTCCCTTGATGCTTCGCTTGACAAACCTGCCCGGTTATGCACAATATCCAAGCAGGGATTGTGATATAAAAGGAGCGGATTGTATGGATGTTCCCGTCAGCGTAAGGGAAGTCGTGCTGGAAACGGAGCGCCTCACGCTGCGCGCCCTGGCAGCGGCCGACCTGGATGATTTTTACGCCTATGCCAGCGTGCCGGGCGTCGGCGAACGGGCGGGCTGGAAGCACCATGAATCCCTGGAAGAATCTGAAAAAATCCTGCGCTCGCTTACGGACAGCGGAGCCATATTCGCCCTCGTCCATAAGGCGGACCGCCGGATGATCGGCACGCTGGGGCTGCATCCCTCCTTTGCCAACGACCTGCCGGAGTACGCCGCCCTCCGCGTGAAGGAAATCGGGTATGTGCTCTCCAAAGATTACTGGGGGCAGGGGCTGATGCCGGAGGCCGTGTCCGCGGTGATCCGCTGGGGGTTTGACACGCTTTTGCTGGACGCGTTCACCTGCTGCCACTTCGCGGAAAACGCAAGGTCGCGCCGGGTGATTGAAAAATGCGGGTTCCGTTTCGCTGGGCTGGGAACGTTCGTGTCCGAAGCGCTGCAAAAAACGTTCGACGATCTGCAATACATCCGTTTCCGCGAGCCGTGAAACGCCTGTACCGAACCATACAATGCCCTTCCCGCACGGCAGAAACGCCCGCACCGCAAGGCGGGCATTCCTTCCGCGCACGGCGGCAGACCTGGCTTCCGCTGCCTTCACCGATGGCATTTCACGATCTTTGTAACAGTATTTTCCAGCCGGTTGACTTGGGGTATGTCCGGCTGTATACTGCAAGCAGATGCTGTAAACGTTTACAAATCAAACCGAATGATTGCGGGAGGCGGATAACGGCCGATGGAATCCATCAAACTCAACGCGCAGCAAATCAAAAACACGCTCCGCTATATCGGCGATACGCAGTGTGAGGCGGTCAAGCGGGATATTTTCGGCGAGCTGGGCTGCCAGTGTTACCGCGCCACGGGGACCGCGGATTTTCTGGAGCGCTTCCGGGGCAGGCCCGAAGCATATTTGCGCGGTGTGAACGAAGACCATGCCGTACCGTACTGGGAAAGCATTCTCCCCGGCGGAGACGGCCAGTCCTACGTTCTGACGGGCGCGCCGGTGGACCGGTGCGTGTGCTCGTTTGCCGACGGGCAAAACACGCCCATGGCCTTGTGCGAGTATTGCTGTAAAAGCTTTCAGGAACATTTATTCGGCACGCTGTTCGACCGCGAGGTGGAGGTGGAGATCACCGACACATTTCTCAAAGGCGGCGGCCGGTGCTCCGCCGTGATCCGGTTCGTATAACGAAGGGAGGGCAACCGATGGAAACCAACGAAACGAAAAATAGCTGCGATGCCTGCGGCCGCGTTTGCGCCGCATCCGGGAAACGGATGGAGCCCAAACCCCTGCCCGACGATCTTCCCCGCATCAAGTGGTGGCTGGAGCATTCCAGAAACCAGACCGCAAAGCTTTGGGAGCTGCTGGGAGCGTATCTGGACGCCGGCGCGCAGTCGGAAATCCTCAACCGGCTTGGCCGCAACTGCGCGCAGAGCATCGGCCGGGCGCAGCAGTACGTCGGCGATCCGGAAGGCTTTTTCCGCTATATGCTCGATTGCAGCGGAGAAGTGATCACCTACGACCGCGAGGCGCAGGTGATCACTGTCGTCACCCGCGAGCGGGACTGCGATTGCCTTTTGGTCAGCAGCGCCAATATATCGCCCGTGTATTGCAACTGCTCTATCGGCTGGCAGCAGTATACCTACGAAACCATCCTGGGCCGCAAAGTGGACGTGACGGTGGAAAAGGCCGTCATCCGCGGCGACCTGCAATGCGTGTTCCGTATCCGGGTTTCGGACGAAGCTCCCGATGG
>CAYRPW010000015.1:14689-15409 GCA_964426145.1 uncultured Oscillospiraceae bacterium | reverse complement strand
TATCTAATGAAATAAGGTTACATTATACAATATAATTGATACGATGAAAAATACTTTACAATACGATGGATGAGGAGTAGTCTTAATGCACATCTCCCTTCAATTATTATGTGTAAATGACTTATTTTCCGATAACACGAAATTATAGTTTCCTACATCACCTGCCAAAGTGTAAAAGGTGTCAAAATGCACAAATTTTTACCGAGACGCGGCTTCAAATACGCAAATTAAGTATCAACAATTATGAAGGGTTAATCAGCAATTCGCAACCTCACCCGGTAAGCCCGAAAAAATAGAAACCTCACTCCACCTTCAGCCCGTCCATCCAGCACACGCCCAAATAGGTTAGGCCCAGGTGGATGGTGAGCACGGGGCCGAGGCTGACCACGCGCACCCAAAGGTTTTCGCCAAGGCGGGCGCGGAGCATGGCGTGCAGCTGGGGCAGGTTCGGGTTTTCGGTGTGGCTGTGGATCACCACGTAGCGCACGCCTTCGGGCACGGCTTCGGTCAGCTTTTTGAGCTGTTCGTTGCTGCCGCGCGCGGTGCCGTCGGAATACACGGAGCCTTGCTGCAAATAGAGAATGGGGCGCAGGTTCAAAATCGTGCTCACGCTCTGGCGCACCACGCCCAGCCTGCCGGAGTTGCGCAGGTTGGTCATATCGTTGACGGTGAAAATGTTGTGGATGGCATTGCGCTCCTCGGCGAGGATTTCCATGATTT
>CAYRPW010000015.1:14440-14679 GCA_964426145.1 uncultured Oscillospiraceae bacterium | reverse complement strand
CTTAATTAACTGCTTTGCGCGCACGATGAGGAAATAGATGCCGCCCGCGCAGTTGCGGCTGTCCAGAACCTGAATCTGATCGGCGTTTACTTCCTGCGCCGCCATGACGGCGTTGGCATACGTGCCCGACAGGCGCGACGATATGGTGATGCAAAGCACCTGCCTGCCTTTGGCCATCTGCTTTTCATACGCTTTGATGAACGCGTCCAGCGAGGCCTGGCTGGTTTTGCGCTGCATGT
>CAYRPW010000015.1:0-14430 GCA_964426145.1 uncultured Oscillospiraceae bacterium | reverse complement strand
GGCTCGAAACGCCCGTTCTCCCCCAGATACCGCTCGGCATATTGTTTCTGGCCGAAGGTATAGGTCATGGGCACGTAGTACGCGCCCAGCTCCTCGGCTTCCTGGCGCGAAATGCCCGCCGCGCTGTCTACCATAATGGCGATCACAGGTCATAACCTCCCATCTTGCGGAACCGCTGGTATCGTTTTTTGGTACGTTCACCCTCCGGCATGGCGCAAAGCGCCTTCAGCTCGTCGGCCAGCGCCGCGCGCAGGGTTTGCGCAACCTTGGCAAAATCGCCGTCCTCTTCGGAAAACACGCGCTCCACCACGCCGAACGAAAGTAAATCCTGCGCGGTGAGCTTGAGCGCCTCGCTTGCGTCCTCCGCCCGGCCCGCGTCCTTCCAAACGATGGAGGCCGCGCCTTCCGGCGAAATGACGGAATACACGGCGTTTTCCAGCATCCACACCCGGTCCGCCACGGCAAGCGCCAGCGCGCCGCCGCTGCCGCCCTCGCCGATCAAAATGGACACGATCGGCACCTTCAGCCCCATCATGGTCATCAGGTTTTCGGCAATCGCCTGCCCCTGCCCGCGCTCCTCCGCGCCGATGCCGGGAAACGCGCCGGAGGTATCGATCAGGCAAACCACGGGGCGGCGGAATTTTTCGGCGAGCAGCATCTGCCGCAGCGCCTTGCGGTAACCTTCCGGGTGCGCGGAGCCGAAGTTCCGCCTGATTTTTTCCTCGGTTTCCACGCCTTTCTCGATGGCGATCACGGTTACGGGGCGATGGTTTAAAGACGCAATGCCCGCGACAATGGCATGATCGTCCGCAAAGCGGCGGTCGCCGTGCATTTCCAGAAAGCCGTCGAACAGCCTTTCGATATAGAACATCGACGTGGTGCGGGTCTTGGCCCGCGCCGCCTGCACGCGCAGATACGCGTCCGTCATGGTTTTCCCTCCCCGCCATGGAGTTTTAACAGCCGGGCGATTTCCGCTTTCTGCGCGGCGCGGGGCACAATGCGGTCCACGAAGCCTTTTTCCAGCAGGAATTCCGCCCGCTGAAAACCTTCGGGCAGCTTCTGGCGCATGGTTTGCTCAATCACGCGCGGCCCGGCAAAGCCGATGAGCGCCTTGGGTTCTGCCAGGATAATATCCGCCTCCATGGCAAACGACGCCGTAACCCCGCCGGTGGTGGGGTTGGTGAGCACCGCGACGTACAGAAGCCCCGCCTGGCTGTGCTTTAACACCGCGCCGCTGGTTTTGGCCATCTGCATCAGCGAAAAGATGCCCTCCTGTATGCGCGCGCCGCCGGACACCGTGTATCCCACCACGGGCAGCTTGCGTTTTAAGGCGAGCTCAAACAGCCGCGTGATTTTCTCGCCCACCACCGCGCCCATGGAACCCATGATAAACGTGCAATCCATGCAGAACACCGCGCAGCGCATGCCGCCGATCTGCGCCGTGCCGGTGATGACGGCTTCGTTCTCCCCGCTTTCCAGGCGCGCTTTTTCCAGCTTTTCGGCATACTGGGGAAAGTGAAGGCGGTCGACGGGTTTCAAATCCTTGTCCGTTTCCAGAAACGTGCCGTCGTCACACAGCCAGCGTATGCGGCAGCGGGCGGACATGGCCTGCGCCGCGCCGCACAGCGGGCACACGTAATCGTTCCCGACCAGCGCTTTTTCCGGCACGGAAGCCTTGCAGGAAGCGCATTCCGCCATGGTTTCCGGCACATCCGCCTGCGGTACGGCGGGCGCTTCCGCCTCGCCTTCCAGCCTGATGTTGGGTTTCTTGAACAGCCGTTTGTTCAGCAATGCCATCGCCGCACACCTATGCCTTTCGGTTGGACAGATAATCGGTGGTATAGCTGCCGTTTCTGAACGCGGGCTCGCTCAGCAGGTCGATATGCATCTGCGCGTTGTGGTTCACGCCCTCGATTACCATTTCACACAGCGCCGCCTGCATTTTGCGGATGGCGTCCTCCCGCGTTTTGGCGGAGACGATCAGCTTGCCGATCATGCTGTCGTAAAACGGGGGTACGGTATAGCCCTGGTACAGCGCCGTATCGAAGCGCACGTTGGGCCCGCCGGGGATGTGCAGAAGGCTGACCTGCCCGCAGCTTGGGCGGTAGTCGTTCATCGGGTCCTCGGCGTTGATGCGGCACTCGATGGCGTGATGGTCGATATGGATATCCTGCTGGGATACGGTCAGCGGCTGGCCGCTGGCGATGCGGATCTGCCACTTGACCAGATCCATGCCGGTGACCATCTCGGTGACGGGATGCTCCACCTGCAATCGCGTGTTCATTTCCATGAAGTAGAACTGGCCGTCCCTGGTGAGCAGGTATTCGATCGTCCCCGCGCCGACGTAACCCGTTTCTTTCGCGGCACGCGCCGTGGTTTCGGTCAGGCGGGCGCGCAGCTCCGGCGTTACGCACACGGCCGGGCTTTCTTCCATCACCTTCTGGTTTTTGCGCTGCATGGAACAATCCCGCTCGCCCAGGCATACGACGCGCCCCTTGGTGTCGCAAAGAAGCTGCACTTCGATGTGCTTGACCTTCGTGAGAAGCTTTTCGATATAAAGCGCGCCGTCGCCGAAGGCGGATTTCGCCTCCGCCGCCGCGGACTGGAAAGCCGCCGCCAGCTCTTTTTTATGGTTCACGCGGCGGATACCCCTGCCGCCGCCGCCCGCGCGGGCCTTGAACAGCAGCGGATAGCCGATCAGTTCGGCTTCGCGCTGCGCGGCTTCCAGGGTTTCCACCAGGTCGCACCCAGGCACGATGGGCACGCCCGCCGCGCGCATGGTGCGCCGGGCCATGTCCTTATCGCCCATTTTGCGCATCACGGAAGCCGGAGCGCCGATGAACACGATGCCCGCGTTTTCGCAAAGCTCGGCAAACTCCGGGTTTTCCGACAGCAGGCCGTAGCCGGGATGGACGGCCTGCACGCCGCACAGGCGCGCGATCATCAAAATGGCGTCCATATTCAAATAGCTCTTCGCGGCGGGCGCGGGCCCGATGCAGTAGCTTTCGTCGGCAAGCGATACATGCAGCGCGTCCCGGTCCGCCTCCGAAAATACGGCGACGGTGGCGATGCCCATTTCCTTGCAGGCGCGGATGATGCGGATGGCAATCTCCCCGCGGTTGGCAATCAGAATTTTGGAGAACATAGATCCCCCTTAGCGCATTGATACCCGAACCCCGTCAAGCTCTCGCGGCTTCTTCCCGGTCGATCAGCGCGATGGTATACTCACCCTCGACCACCTTTTTGTCGCCCACGTGCGCCTGCCCCGTAATGACGACGAACGGGCCGTTGCGGCGGATGACGCGCGCCTTTACCCGGAGCGTATCGCCCGGGCGCACGGAGTTGCGGAATTTGATCTTGTTCATGCCCGCGAAAAACGGCGTTTTGCCGACCAGCTGATCCTTTAACAGCAGCGACGCGCCCTGCGCGATGATCTCGCACAGGATCACGCCGGGTACCACGGGATTGCCGGGAAAGTGCCCCTGTAAAAACCATTCGTCCCCGCGCACGGCGTAGGTGGCCAGGGCATATTCGCCGTCGCGGATGATGTCATCCACCAGAAGCATCGGCTCCCGGTGCGGGATGAGCTCTTTAATCTCGTCTCTGTTCATTGGTTTTCCTTCCGCCGTGTTACGCTTGAATAATTTTCATCATGGTCTGCCCGTATTCCATCACCACGCCGTTTTGCGCGCAGATATCCACGATGCGGCCGGATACGGGGGCGGTGATGTCGTTCATCAGCTTCATCGCTTCCAGAATGCACACCACCTGGCCCTTTTCCACGTGATCGCCGACTTTGGCAAACGGCTCGGCGTCCGGGGCGGGCGCGGCGTAATACACCCCGACCATCGGAGCCTTCAGCTCGTACATATTGTTGAAATCGTTCTGACGCTCCGCAATGTCCTCCAGGGGAGGAACCGCGGCGGGCACGGCGGCAGGCGGCGGGCAGGCTGCGGCGCGTTCCAGCCGGATGCTCAGATCGCCTTGCTGATAGGAAAGCACCGTAAGCTCCGCCTGTACCATGACCTCGGCCAGGGCTTTGACATCGTCTATTTTCATGACATAACCCTCCGTAACGCAACGCAGGCATTGTGGCCGCCGAAGCCCAGCGAGATGTTCAGCGCAAGATCGCACTGCGCTTCCCGTTTGACCAGCGGGATGTAGTCCAGATCACACTCCGGGTCCGGTTCCAGAAGCCCGATGGTGGGCGGCAGCACGCCGGTTTTAAGCGCCAGCGCCGCCGCGATGCACTCCGCCGCGCCCGCGGCCCCCAGCATGTGCCCGGTCACGGATTTGGTGGAGCTGACCATGGCGCGGCGCGCGGCGGTCTCCCCCATGGCAAGCTTGATGGCGCGGGTCTCCGCCCCGTCGTTGAGCGGCGTGCCGGTGCCGTGGGCGTTGATGTACACGCGGTCGCTTTCCTGATAGCCGGCTTCCTCCATCGCAAGGCGGATGGCTTGCGCGCCGGTTTCGGCGGTGGGATCCGGCGCGGTGATATGGAAGGCGTCGCAGGTGTTGCCGTACCCGCAGATCTCCCCGTAGATGCGCGCCCCGCGCTGCCGGGCGTGGGCTTCGCTTTCCAGCACCAGCACGGCCGCACCTTCGCCGATCACGAAACCGCCCCGGCGCTTGTCAAAGGGCAGGCTGGCGGCCAGCGGGTCTTTGGCGGTGGTCAGCGCCATGCAGTTGGTGAAGCCGCCGATTGCAATCGGGCAGATGGCAGCTTCGGTGCCGCCCGCAAGAATGGCGTCCGCATAGCCGTGCTTAATGGCGCGGTAAGCCTCGCCGATGGCGTGGTTGGAGGTCGCGCAGGCGGTGACCACCGGCAGGCTGGGCCCCTTTGCCTTGTAGGTGATGGCCGCGTGGCCGGTGGCCATGTTGGCGATCAGCATAGGGATGAAGTGTGGGGAGATGCGCTCCGGCCCGCGCTCCTTGCAGGTGACCGCGGCCTCGTTGAAGGTTTGGATGCCGCCGATGCCCGAGCCGATGTATACGCCGAAACGCTCCGCCTCGATATTATCCCCGGACGAAAGCCCGGATTGCGTCATCGCCTCCCGGGACGCGGCCAGCGCGTACTGCACGAACAGGTCCAGCTTTCGCGCGGCGGATTTTTCCATGCCGAAGTTCACGGGATCGAACCCTTTCAGTTCCGCGGCGAGCTGCACCTTCAGCCCTTGGGCATCGAAGGCCTGAATCACACCGATACCGCATTTCCCCTCCAGCAGGGACTCCCAGAACGTATCCACATTCAACCCGACGGGCGTTACCGCGCCCAGCCCGGTGATCATTACACGGTTCATTTGGTTCTCCTTCCGTTGTTCCCGTTACATGCGCAGCCCGCCGTCTACCTGGATGACCTGACCCGTGATGTAGGAAGCCTCCTCCGAGCAGAGAAACGCCGCCAGATGCGCGACCTCTTCCACCGTTCCCATGCGCCTGAGCGGAACCATTTCCAGCGCTTTGGAGAGCACGGCTTCCGGCATCGCGTTGGTCATATCGGTTTGGATGAAGCCGGGGGCCACGGCGTTGCAGGTGATCCCGCGCGAGGCAAGCTCCTTGGCGACCGTTTTGGTCAGCCCGATCATCCCCGCTTTGGCGGCGGAATAATTGGCCTGGCCGGGGTTTCCCATCAGCCCGGCGACGGACGTGATGTTCACGATCCGCCCGGCGCGTTTTTTAAGCATCGGCAGCGACGCGTGCCGGATCATACAGAACGCGCCCTTTAAGTTGGTGTCGATGACGGCGTCGAAATCTTCCTCGCTCATGCGCACGGACAGCATATCCCGCGTGATTCCGGCGTTGTTGATGAGGATGTCGATGCTGCCGAAATCCTGCAGCACCGTTTGCACAAGATCCTGGGTCGCCTGGAAATCCGCAACGTCGCAGGCGTACGCTTTCACACGCACGTTATGCGCGGCGATCAGGGTTTTCGTTTCTTCCGCCATAGCGGCGTTTTGCGCGTATACGAACGCGATATCCGCGCCCTGCGCTGCCAGCGCAAGGCAGATTGCCCGGCCGATGCCGCGGCTGCCGCCGGATACCAGAGCGGTTTTTCCCGTCAGCATGCGTAAGCCTCCTTATGGTGGCGGAGCACGTCGCCAAGCGACGCTTCGTCCTCCACGTGTCCGATAGAATGCGCGCCGCCGATTTTTTGAGTAAATCCCGAGAGCGTGGTTCCCGCGCCGATCTCAATAAAGTCCGTATAATTATCTGCAATCATGTTTCTAATCAGCGTCGTCCAGCGCACGGGATGGTCTACCTGCAGGCCCAGAAGCGCAGGCGCTTCTTCGGCGGTATACAGGCCGCAGGTCGCGTTAGCGTAGAGGGGTACGTTCGGGGCGCAGAAGCGCAGGGTTTGCGCGTAGGTTTTGAGCGTTTCCGCGGCTTCCCGCATGAAGGGGCTGTGAAAGGCGCCGCTTACGGCAAGCGCAAGCGCCCGTCCGCCCGCTGCCTTTACGGCGTCGGCGAACGGCGCCATGGTTTCCGCCGCCATCGCGCACACCACCTGGCCGGGGCAGTTGTAGTTCACGGGATACGCGCCAAACTCCGCGCACAGCGCTTCCACCTGTTCGTCCGCAAGTTTCAGCACCGCGGCCATGCCGCCCGGATGGGCCGCCGCGCACGCGTGCATGGCCTCCGCGCGCCGGTTGACCAGCGCGAACGCCTGCGGGAACGAAAGCATCCCGCTTACGGCTACGGCGGGGATTTCCCCCAGGGAAAAACCCGCAAGCCCGTGTGGCTGCACGCCGTTTTCCATCAGCGCCGCGGCGCAGGCGCAGCCCACCGCCATCAGGCAGGGCTGGGTGTTGAGGGTCAGGCTTAGGGTTTCCTTCGTGCCGGAAAAGCATTGCGCAAGCGTGCCGGGGCGCAGCGCTTCGGCCTGGTCCAGCACCGCTTTGGCGGCAGGCGACGTTTGGTACAGGCTCTGCCCCATGCCGCCGTACTGCGCGCCCTGGCCCGCGAAAACGAACGCTATCTTACCCATACCGGCGCACCTTTGAGCAATGTTTCCGCTTGCGCAAACATTTCCGTGATGATTTCCCTTGCCGGCCGGATGGCATGCACCATGGCGCTTGCCTGCCCGGCGAGGAAACAGCCGTGCTCCAGATCGCCGTCCACGGCGGCCTTGCGCAGCGCGCCGACGCCCAGCGCTTCCAGCTCCTCGGCGGAACACTGGAGATCGTACTCGCGGCGGACATAGTCCTTGGTGAAGGGGTTGCGGATACTGCGCACCGCGTGGCCGAGACGTTTGCCGGTGACCACGGTATCGATATCCTTGGCGTTTAATACCTTTTGTTTGTAGTTTTCGTGGATATTACACTCCGTTGCGCACAGGAACACCGTGCCGCACTGCACGCCGACCGCGCCCAGCATCAGCACCGCGGCCGCGCCCCGCCCGTCCGCAATGCCGCCCGCGGCGATGACGGGAATGGAAACCGCGTCCGCAACCTGGGGCACCAGCGTGAGGGTGGAGAGGTCGCCGATATGCCCGCCGGATTCGCCGCCTTCGGCGATCACGGCGAAGGCGCCCGCGCGCTCCACAAGTTTGGCCATCGCGGTGGACGGCACGACGGGGATGACGCGGATGCCCGCGTCGATCCAGGCCTTCATGTAGAGGTTGGGCAGACCCGCGCCCGTGGTGACCACGGCGGGGGCTTCCTCCGCGCAAACCTGGGCAACGTCCTTCACGAACGGGCTCATCAGCATGACGTTCACGCCGAAGGGTTTGTCGGTCATGGTGCGGCATTTGCGGATCTGGCCGCGCAGGTATTCGGCGTTCAGGTTCATGGCCGAGATGATGCCAAGCCCGCCGGCGTTTGACACGGCGGCGGCGAGGTTCGCGTCCGACACCCAGGCCATACCGCCCTGGAAGATGGGGTATTCAAGCCCCAGCTCAGACGTTAAAATGGAGTTGATCATGCCTTGTTCGCGTCCACTTTCGCCACCAGATCGGCAATGGTCTTGAGCGTCTCGTCAATCTCCACGGGCACGCCCAGCTCGTCTTCCAGGTTCATCACCAGCTCCGCAACGTCCAGGCTGTCCAGTTCCAGGTCGGAAAACGTCATTTCGGGACGGATGGCGCTGAGTTCCATGTCCTTTTGTTCCGCGAGAAGTTTGGCGATGGTTTCATAAGTGCTCATGATGGGTGTCCTCCTCAAAGTTTAAATCGTCAGTACTGCCGCACCAGAGGTGAGCCCGGCGCCGAAGGCGCTTAAAACGAGGGTTTGCCCCGTTTGCAGGCGGCCGTCCTGCACCATTTCGGACAGCAGAACGGGTATCCCCGCGGAACCGGTATTCCCGTGCGTGGTGATGTTGACGGGAAACTTTTCCTCGGGTTGCTTCAGGCGTGCCCGCGCGGTGTCGATGATGCGGCGGTTGGCCTGATGAAGCACGAAGTAGTCCACGGCGTCGGCATCCAGGCCGCTTTCTTTAAGCACCAGCCGGATGTCGTCGCAGGATTGGGTGACGGCGAATTTGAAAATCTCCTGCCCGTTCATCTGCAGGGGAACCGCCTGCGGTTTCATGTCGTTGAACGGGCAATTTCCGCCGTCCGCCATTGCGTATAAGGGGTCGGCCGTGCCCTTTGCCGTGAGGCGGATGGCTTTCACGCCCTCGCCCGCCTCGCACACCACGGCGCCGGCCGCGTCTCCGAACAGCACGCAGGTGCTGCGGTCTCCCCAATCGGACAGGCGGGTGATCTGCTCCGCCGCGACGATGAGCACGCGTTTTGCCTTGCCGCAGGCCAGCAGCGCTTGCGCCATTTCCAGCGCGTACAGGAAGCCCGTGCAGCCCGCGTTCAGGTCCAGCGCCGGGCAAACCGCGCCGATCTTTTGCTGGATCAAACAGGCGGTTGCCGGAAAGATCATCTCCCCGCAGGTGGTGGGGCACAGAATATAATCAAGCTCCGCGGCCTCAAGCCCCGCCCTGTCCAGCGCCATCTGCGCCGCCTGCGCGCCCAGGGTGCTCAGGGTTTCGCCGCCGGAAATGATATGGCGGCTTTCGATGCCAGTGTGGGAGCGAATCCATTCGTCCGAGGTATCCAGAAAGGCCGAGAGTTCGTCGTTTTTGATCTGCTTTGCAGGGAGGGCATGCCCAAAAGACCGTACTTTCATTCGTTCACACGCTTTCGCTTTGGTATTGCTGGCGCTGGAGCTGCTTTTTTTGCTCCATCTCGTCCAGCGCGTCCTGAAAAAACCGGTTCAGCTGTTCCATGCCGCGCAGCATTCCTTCGCGTTCGGCAGGCGAGAGCAGCTTATCGATATCGCGCACCATCTGCTCGTGAAAATAGCGGTGCGCCGCGTTCATTTTTTTCCCCATGCGCGTCAGCTCCACGATCACGCTGCGTTTATCTTTTTCGGATTTGCTCTTGTGCACAAACCCCTTTTTGCTCAGTTTGTTGACGGCCACCGTAACCGTAGGCGCGGACAGTTCCATGCGCTGCGCCAGCTCATACAGGGGGATGCCTTCCCCCTTCTGGTCGCCCACCGCCTCCAGCAGATGCATTTCGCTGATGGACAGTTCCATGCCGCTGACCGAATGCAGGATGCCTTCCTCCAGCTTGTTGATCTTGCGGTACGCCATGACCAGCAGCCGGTTCAGCTCGCGATTGAATGGTTCCATCCGTCCTCCGCCTTCCGGGCCGCCGCAGGTGCCCGATCATTCGTTAGTCTAACTAATTATATTCGTCCGTTTCGCGTTGTCAAGTACGCACGGGCGGGCCGCGCCTGCCGACGGCAGCCCGAAAACGACGCGGCATTCGTCTGCGAAAGCCGCCAAACGCCGATATTTCCAGCAGAATCCCGACCAATGCAGGCGCGGCGGAAGAACGAAAAAAATACGGAACGGCCGCAAACTTTACAAACACAGAGGGCCTTGCTACAATGATGGCAAGAGCGGAGGGGAAAGACCATGAGCAATATCTGGCACGATATCGCGCCGTCCAGGGTGACGCCGGGTGATTTTATCGCGGTGATTGAAATAGAAAAGGGCAGCAAAAAGAAGTACGAGCTGGACAAGGAAACGGGCAGCCTGATCCTGGACCGCATTTTATACACGAGCACGCATTACCCAAGCAACTACGGGCTCATTCCCCGCACCTACGCCGAGGACAACGACCCGCTGGACGTACTGGTGCTGTGCAGCGAGGTGATCCAGCCGCTGAGCCTCGTGCGATGCTACCCCATCGGCGTGCTGACGATGCTGGACCAGGAACGGCTCGACGAAAAGATCATCGCCATTCCGTTCCAGGACCCCACGTTCAACACCTATACCGATATCGCCGATCTGCCCAAGCACATTTTCTCGGAGATGTCGCACTTCTTTACGGTGTATAAAAACCTGGAGCACAAGGAAACCGTGGTGGACGAAATCCGCGGGCGCGCGGCGGCGGAACTGGTGATCCGCAAATGCCTGGACGCCTATGTGGAGAAATTCTGCCGTTCGTAGCCAAAGGCGCGGGCGAGGCCGCATGCACGAGAGCGCAGCCTGCCCGGGAATATAGCCGGGAAACGGCAGACGATGCGGTGTGCCGCTCAGGTTTGGCGGTGCTTCCTTGTTGCCGCGCCGCAGTGAAAACGCGGCGTTCGGTAACCGTGCCGCCACGGCAAGCACCATAGGGCCTTTGTATCCGCGCAATGCGCAAGAGCCAGGCCTTGAGCTTGCGCTGCTCCGCAGTGTGAAACGCAAGTCTCCCTTGTGCAGTTCGTAGTGTGAAACGCAAGTCTCCCTTGTGCAGTTCGTAGTGTGAAGTGCAAGCCTCCCTTGCGCAGTCCGTTGTGTGAAGAGTAAGCCTCCCTTGCGCCACTCCGTAGTATGAAGAACAAACCTTCCCAATGCAGTCCCGCCGCCGCGCAAGAAGGATGCCCGCCTACCGCCGCGATGCCGTGAACGTACAGTAAGACCCGTTGCAAAACCCTCGCGAAAAGAGGCGCAGCGCAGCGCCGAAAACTGATTGACATTGGATAAGCGTTCCCCTATAATGTATCCGTTGCGCCAAACGCAGCTCGCGGAGAGTTGGCTGAGTGGTCGAAGGCGCACGACTGGAAATCGTGTTCAGGCTGAAACCTGACTAGGGTTCGAATCCCTAACTCTCCGCCAACAGAAAATGCCCCGCAAGGGGCATTTTTTCGTTGGGTTATGGATTGTATGTGAACGGTATGTTGTGCGTAATCGCTCGCCGCCGTATCGGGGAGTATGCGGCAAGCGTTCAATATAACAGGCTTCGCGGAAGCCGCGAAGCCTGTACGTGCGATGATAACGGGTTGGCAGCGCCTGCCTTACAGCGCCTCCTTATACCGTTTGCCTTTTAGCGCTTTCTTTACAGTACTCACCTATACCGTTTGCCTTACAGGGTTTTCCTGCAACGCCCGCCATATTGCCGCCTTACAGCGTTTCGCCGCCCAGGAGGTTTTTCTCCAGCGCGTTTTGCTTGAGTTCCTCATACAGCCCCGCAAAGCTTGCGGACGTATAAGGGCCCGTAAAGAAGAACGCGAGGATGCCGAACGTAAACGCGGTCAAAATCCACCAGCCGACGAAGGACAGCGCCATCACGAAGATCTCGGCCTTATGGCCGTCGGTCATCTTCATGGAAACCCGAAGCGCGTCCTTGGCTGAAACGTTTGGCATATCGGTTAAGATATACGGAGTCATGGAGTAGGCAAGGGCCTTGACGATGCCCGGAATGAGAAACAGAAGCGACCACAGGAACGTGAACAGGTACGTCCACAGGATGCCCACGAGGCTTTTGCCGTAATCTTTGAACCCGGCGGCAAGCGATTCCACAACGTCGCCGGTTTCGCCCCGGTAAATGCGGAGGTTGAAGTACGCGTAACCCACCGTCAGCGGCGGCATCAGCAGAAACGCGGCGATACCGAAGGTTGCGCCGCTTACGACGCTGACAAGCACCGCATACACCGCGCTCATCACCACGCAGGTCCAATACTGGCCGAGGAAATTCGCCTTTGCCTGGCTCTTGATCTCAACCCGTTCTTTCATGGCAATCTCTCCCCTATTTTTAATCAGTGCGAACGAATGGCGGAACGCGCCGTGCCGCGCGCGGGCAGCCTGCGCCGCGGCGGGAAGGGGGTTCCTTCGTTTTTACTATACGGTTGGGCGGCGTGCCTGTCAAGCATGATCTGCGCCTGTTTGACGCACGGGCAAACGCCGGATCAGGCGGCGGGGGAAAACGCCGCGGCGCTCAGGATTCCTGGCTTTGGCCGCCGCTTGGGTGCATCATGAAAAAGTAGCGGCGCAGCGCCGTTTTGGAACGGGAGCGGTACAAGAACAGGATTCCGGCCACCGTGGCAAGGCTTAGCATCGCGGTTCCCGCATTGGCCCAGGAAAAGACGATCACCCGAAACAGCGCCAGGCATACCGGCACAAACCCGAGCACGCAGAGGATGACCTGGGAGGGCAGAATATCGAAAGCTGACCGCCGGTGGATGAGAATCCAGCCGTTGTTGATCAAAAGCGAAAGCGATATGCAAAACGCGATGCCGTACGTCAGGTACCAGCCCGGCACGGCGCCCGAGCGCATGATGTATACGCTGAACAAAAGCACCAGCAGCGCAACGGGCAGAAGGTGCGAATACCAGGTGATCCCCCTGCGCATTCTGCCGGTGCGCACCAGCACCACGAGCAGCCACGAATACAGCACCGTAATGCAGGCGGGTATGCACCAGTACACGTGCGGGGTGGTCAGGTAATTCACCAGCACCTGGATCAGCATCAGGGCCAGGGAAATGCCGCACTCCACCAGCAGCCGGCGGTTTCGCTTCTCCGCCGCTTTGGGATAGGTCTGCTCCGTTCCCGCGCCGTCGCCGTGAAGCGCCCCGCGGCAAAGCGGGCAAACTGCCGCCTGGGTTTTCACGGTTACCCCGCATTTCGTACAGTGATACACAACCCTGATCCTCCCGTCGGTTATTCCGGCAGATTGGTGGTGAGTTCCACGGGAACGCCGCGCCGCGTCAGCGCGCTGAAAAACCGGCGCTCTACGTCCGTTTCCCGGATATTGCGCATAAACGTGATCTCGGTCTTGCCGCAGGAAGATACCACGGACACGTCCAGCGGCATATCCTTGCCCAGCGGCGGGATGAGCCCGTAATACTCCACATACGGCACCATGCCCTCCGGCAGATCCACCTGCCCCAGGCTGCTTAAGCTGGTGGTGAGGTGGTTGCCGCTGATGAGGCGGGCTACGGCGTTGATCGCAAGGCGCTTGATGGGCAGCGGCAGCAGGGCGATCCATCTGCTTTTCTCCACGGCCACGTTCGCATTGAGCAGCTGCTGCAGCACGGGAAGCCTGGCGTAATGGGCAAACTCCCGGTCCACGCAGGAAACGATGTCCGCAAACGGCAGCAAGGTTTCCATCACCGGCATATGCACGGTAAAATATAGCGAAAAATTCCGCAGCGTGACCGAAGGCATCATCTTGCGCATATTGATGGGCATGTTCACGCAGATGGGAAATTTCCGGCGGTCGTCATCCGCCGCAAGCCAGATGGCGCGGATAAGCAAAGCGGTTAGGTATTTGGTGACCGTGGTGTTGCTGCGGTGCGCGGCTAAAAGCAGCTTTTCCGATTCCATTAAACCGTGCAGCACGCCGCAGCTGCCGGGCACGGCGAAGGGCGTTCCCTTCACGCGGAGTGCGTCTACGGCCGCGGCTTCGCGCTTCTGCGCGCCGGTGTAGTACTTGGTATAGCTGTCCTCGGTTTCGGCCCGGGTGGGTTCCTGGTCGCAGGTTGCGATCTTGCCCATGGGGTCGATCACGTGCCCCAGCAGCGTAAGATACCGGAACACCAGGGCGTTGAGGTAGACAATCGCGGTGGAACCGTCTCCCAAAGCGTGAAAGGCTTCCACGGAGATGCGCCGCCGGTTGTACTGCACGGAAAACAGGTACCCGCGGTTGCCGTGCCCGTCCAGAAGTCCGGCAATTTCCGCGTTTTCCGGCCGCACCTCCAGATCGCGCTCGTTGGGCTCGTAATAATTCCAAAAGAATCCGTTGCGGAGTTTTACGTAGAGGGTCGGAAACCGGCGTTTCAGGTCCAGCACGCTCTGCTGCAAAACGTCGGGGCGCACCTCTTCTTTCATCACGGCGTAGACGCGGAATACGCAGGTGTCGTCCGCGCTCATTTTCGCGGGATACAACTTTGCCGCGTTATCCAGCTGCCACCATGCCGTTTCGATACCGCTCCGCCACCTCTGCGCAATGTTTGGGTTCGGCAGCGCCCGGTTGGCACATGCCTCGCACAGGCATTTCCATTCGCCACGCAAGAGGTTTTCTCCTTTATTGCGTAGCGGGAGAATGGAGCGCTCCTCCGCAGAGCCCGCGATTGTTTCACCCTTGTGCTTCATGGTATACTATAGTAACACATACCAGCAACCGCCCGACGACACCCAAAGGGAGGGAATTGAATGACCGAGCGGCAGGAC
>CAYRPW010000014.1:13983-15770 GCA_964426145.1 uncultured Oscillospiraceae bacterium | reverse complement strand
GTAACTCATCACTGGCAAGGATTACGCTGTGTCACTATGTACACGCCGCCACGCGTGCCCATCCCTCGAACGGATCCGCATCCCGCAAACTGCGATAATTGCAGTCCGCAAACTGCGCGGCGATGCAACCGATGCGGTCTATTCCTCGGTGAGCAGGCCTTCCTGCACGGCGGCCGGGCTTATTTTCACGGGCTGGTCTCTGGGGATTTTCCAGGCGACGAAGAGGTTCCCCAGCGAGAAGAACGCGGCGATGAAGAACACCCACTGCGGGCCCCAGAGCACCCACACCAGGCCGCTGAGCTGCGCCGCGATGATGGCAACGACGTGATCCAGGCTTGTGCCTGCGGATAAGGTGGCGGGAATCTCCTCCGGCGTTACGGCGATGGAGCGCAGGTAGACCGATTTTACGACGCCGATCTGCATGGACAGCCGGTCCAGCACGAACAGCGCGTAGATGGCGAACACCGGCCAGCCGGTGCCGGGCAGGAATTTCCCCGTGATCCCCCACACCACCAGCCCGTAAATCACATACACGAAGATGAAGGTCAGCGCGTCCAGATACATCATCTTCTTCACGCCCAGCTTATCGATCCACCGGCCGAGCAGGCGCATGAAAAAGATGCTGACGAAGCTGACCGTGATCATCAGCAGCGACATCGTATCGGCCTTCTTGCCCAGCAGCTCGATGATGATCCACGAACCGAACACCAGCGCAATCTGCTTTTGCACGCCGTTTAACATGGTGACGAGATAGTAATACCGGTATTCCTTGCGGAACACGATTTTCCGGCGCTTCTGCGCCTGCGACAGCACCGGCACCTTTTGGCGCACCAGCAGCACCGAGGCGACGATCGCCACCAGAAACGCGCCAGCGCCGATTAGAAACAGGAGGTTGACGTCCGTCGTAAACGAGAACACCTGGAAACGGAACCCGAAAAACACCACCAGGCCGGCCGCAAAGCCCATCGCGGTTTTCACGCTGGCATACTGCCCGATGCGCTTGCCCACCTGGCCGGGTTCGGCGATGGCCATGCCGATCGCGTCGTTGAGCGGCAGGGAGATATGCATGCCTACGGAGTTGATAAACAGAAAGACCAGCATCACGCTGAAAGCGGGGGTTATCAGCGCCAGCGCTAAAAGACCCAGAAACGCGCAAAGCTGCGCAACGAGGTTACTCTTGGCCATGCCGTAGGCGGACAGGAACGTGACTACGGCCGCGCACAGGAGGCCCGGCAGTTCGCGGGGGAACTCGATGAACGCGCGCTGGGTGGTGGTGACGTGAAAAGCTTCCTTGAAATAATTCGCGAACACCGAATCGCTCAGGCCGTTGCCGAAAGCCGACGCAGCGAGGACAATAAAAAAGAAGACGAGATCCTTGCGATAGACCCGTTTTGGCATGCCGGTACCGCCTTCCCGGTTGATACCCACGTATCATATCATCGCGGCGGTGGAAAGACAATGGCGCGGGGTATCTTTTTTACGGCGTTTTCACCAGGCGATGGAAGCGCGGTAAAGCTTGCCGGGCGCAGGCCGGGCGCGTTCCCCGCCCGCCCGCGCAAGGGCTGGCGCACGGCTGGGCGCGCGCGGCTGCGCGGCACGGGAGACGTTTCCCCCGGCCGTTTCAGGCGACAACAAAGGAGGGCAAAGCCCGGCTAACCCATGTGTTGAAAGAAACGAAGGACGCAGCCTCGTTTCGGCAAGGCGCAGCACAGGGCCGCGGAAGCAGACATAGCCTTTTAAAAGCAAAGAAGCCGCCCGAAGGCGGCTTCTTCTGCTTTGCTATTCGA
>CAYRPW010000014.1:0-13973 GCA_964426145.1 uncultured Oscillospiraceae bacterium | reverse complement strand
ACAACAAGGGAGGGCAAAGCTCTGCTAACCCAGGAAGTTGCCGAAAGAAACGAAAAGCGCAGCCTCGTTTCGGCAAGGCGCAGTACAAAGCCGCGGAAGCAGACATAGCCTTTTCAAAAGCAAAGAAGCCGCCCGAAGGCGGCTTCTTCTGCTTTTGCTATTCGATACGGGTTTGCGCTTACGCGAAAACCTTGGCCACAACGCCGGAGCCCACGGTACGGCCGCCTTCGCGGATAGCGAAGCGGAGGCCCGGCTCGATGGCGATGGGGGTGATCAGCTTGATTTCCATGTCGATATGGTCGCCGGGCATGACCATCTCGGTGGTGCCGGGCAGCTTGATGTTGCCGGTCACGTCGGTGGTGCGGAAGTAGAACTGCGGACGGTACCCGTCGAAGAACGGGGTGTGGCGGCCGCCTTCTTCCTTGGTCAGCACGTACACCTGGCCCTCGAAGTGGGTGTGGGGCTTGATGGTGCCGGGCTTGGCAAGCACCTGGCCGCGCTCGACTTCATCGCGCTGCACGCCGCGCAGCAGTGCGCCGACGTTGTCGCCGGCCTGGGCGGAGTCCAGGGTCTTGCGGAACATTTCAAGGCCGGTGACGACGGTGGAGCGGGCCTTGTCCATCAGGCCGACGATTTCAACCGTGTCGCCGACTTTGGCAACGCCGCGTTCCACACGGCCGGTGGCAACGGTGCCGCGGCCGGTGATGGTCATGGTGTCTTCAA
Organism: uncultured Oscillospiraceae bacterium; assembly: GCA_964426145.1. Classification (GTDB taxonomy): domain Bacteria; phylum Bacillota; class Clostridia; order Christensenellales; family Aristaeellaceae; genus CAXXOK01. The sequence continues at coordinate 13,250 of CAYRPW010000014.1, read as the reverse complement.
CGGGCATCAGGAAGGGCTGATCCACGGAACGCTCGGGATCCGGGATGTAGTTATCCACGGCGTCCATGAGCTCAAAGATGCATTTGCACTCTTTGGCGTTCTTGACGTCGGTGCCGCCGGCCAGCAGATATTCCATGGCCTTGAGGGCGGAGCCCTTCACGAAGGGGATGTCGTCTGCCGGGAATTCGTACTGCGCAAGCAGCTCACGGATTTCCATTTCGACGAGCTCCAGAAGTTCTTCGTCGTCCATCATGTCGGTCTTGTTGAGGAACACGACGATGTAGGGAACGCCAACCTGACGGGCAAGCACGATGTGCTCACGGGTCTGGGGCATGGGGCCGTCGGGAGCCGATACGACCAGGATGGCGCCGTCCATCTGCGCGGCGCCGGTGATCATGTTTTTCACATAGTCGGCGTGGCCCGGGCAGTCCACGTGCGCGTAGTGGCGTTTTGCGGTTTCGTATTCCACGTGGGCGGTGTTGATGGTGATGCCGCGAGCCTTCTCTTCGGGAGCCTTGTCGATGTCCTCATATTTCATCGCTTTGGCTTCGCCTAGCTGCGCCAGCGTCATGGTGATGGCTGCGGTCAAGGTGGTCTTGCCGTGGTCAACGTGCCCGATGGTGCCGATGTTTACGTGCGGCTTGGTGCGCTCAAAATGTGCCTTGGCCATAGTGGATATCCTCCTTTATAACGGATCCGTTTCATTATTTGTTGTCGGTACGGCTGCATGCGGTTGGAGCGGGTGATGGGAATCGAACCCACGTGACCAGCTTGGGAAGCTGGAGCTCTGCCATTGAGCTACGCCCGCACGTCCGCACACCACGACCAGACAGAGCTTATTTTAACTCCTTTCCTTACCCTTGTCAACCCATATTTCCGCGTTATTGCCGCACCGCCGCTTTCTCAACGCCCGCAGCGCGCCGCCGGGCCGCCGCCGTTTGAAGGCAGACCGGTGCATTCGCCAATCGCTTCCTTTATATATACAAGTTCCCGGCGCCGGACCTCCGGCATTCCCGCAGCGCTGTCCGGCGGCGCCCCGTACGCTCCGCAAGCCGCGCAGGAGTGGGCTCCTTCCTCCAAAATAGCCGCAAACACCGAAAGTGCGCGGCTGCAAGGATGAAATCGTTTTATCGCGCCGCTGCCGCCGCGCATCTGGTAAATGTTCGCCCAAATACCCCCGCTTCCCGCCGTTCTATTCTGCCGGCGACATGGTTTTATGTGGCCGTTCTCCTCCGAAAACCGCAAACGTTTTCGGTATTTGTACGATTTCCGCATCATTGGCCCGCCATTTGCCCGTATTTCGTGTTTATTTTCGCTTTTTTTCCTCTGGTATCACAATATTCACCTGCCGCCTGCGATGAACCGCGGCGTTCGCGCCCGCCTGAATCCCGCCGGAATGGCGCTTTTCATGCCTGTCCGCGCGCTCCGCAAGCCGTCAATGTGCCCGCACACATAGTGCATTATTACTAATTTCTATTTTTATGTCTTATTTATATCCTATATTATCTGCGATTCCACCCCAGAATGTGTGTTGACAAATTTCGCTAATGATCGTATAGTGGTTTTAGCTAATTAGCCGCTAACCTCAAACGTTTTGGTACAAATGCCTGCAAGGATTGCGCAGAGGAATTCTTGAAGCCCGAAGACGCGAAAGAACCGTATAGGGCGTCATATTCCGCATCTGCCTCCCGCACGGCGGCACCGGACAGTATGGTAGAGGCTATCTAGAACAAAAAATGGAGGGGAATGTATGAAAAAGGCACTCGCAATTCTCTTGGGCCTCACGCTGCTTCTCGGCATGGCAGGCACTGCCGCCGCGGCAGACAAAACCGTCATCAATTTGTGGACCTTCACCACGGAAGTTCCGGGAATGGTTGACAAGTTCCTGGCAATGAACCCCGATTTTGCCGCACAGTATGAAGTGGTCAGCACCGTAATCGCGACCACCAACGGCGAATATCAGCCCGCTCTGGACGCGGCTCTGCTCGCCGGCGGCGCGGACGCCCCCGACTTCTACACCGCAGAATCCGCCTTCGTTCTCAAGTACACCCAGGGCGACGCGTATGCGTATGCCGCCCCGTACAAAGATCTGGGCATTGATGTAGACGCAGCGCTTGCCGCCGCCGACATCGCACAGTACACCGTGGACATCGGCACCAATCCCGACGGCGATCTCGTGGGCCTCGGCTATCAGGCCACCGGCTCCGGCATGATCTATCGCCGTGACATCGCCATCGACGTGTGGGGCACGGATGACCCCGCCGTCATCGCCGAGAAGGTTGGTCCCGGCTGGGATAAATTCATGGAAGCGGCCGCCGAACTCAAGGCGAAGGGCTATGCCATCGTCTCTGGCACCGGCGACATCTGGCAGGCCATCCGTACCGGCGGCGAACAGCCCTGGATCGTAGACGGCAAACTGACCATCGACCCCTATCGCGAAGCGTACATGGATTATGCCAAGATCCTGTATGACAACGGCTACACCAACGACACCTCCGCCTGGACCGACGCATGGTTTGCCGACATGGCAGGCATCGGCGCCCAGCCCGTGTTCGCGTTCTTCGGCCCTGCATGGCTGATCAACTACGTCATGGTCAACAACGCTGGCGACACCGCCGGCAACTGGGCCGTGACCACCCCGCCGGTGGGCTTCTTCTGGGGCGGCACCTGGCTGATGGCGAACAAGGATTCCGACGTCAAGGAAGCGGTTGGCCAGATCATCGAGTGGATCACCCTGGACAGCTCTGACACCGGCCTGCAGTACTACTGGGCCAACGGCACCATGACCGAAGGCGTCGTGGGCACGAAGGATACCGTTGCTTCCGGCACCGTGATGGCGAAGTCCGACGGCACCGTGGCGTTCCTGGGCGGCCAGAACATGTTCGACGTGTTCGTCCCGGCCAACGCGTATGCAACCGGCGCGGTACTCACGCAGTACGACGAGACCATCAACACCTACTTCAACAACCAGGTGCAGCAGTATAAACTTGGCGAAAAGACCCGCGAAGAAGCTCTCGAAGGCTTTAAGACGGATGTCGCCGATAACCTGGACGTTATCGTAGAGTAATCCCATTCTCGTGAAACGCAGGGGCGCGGATAGCCTGGCTATCCGCCCCCTGCCTTACTTTAAGTGAGGTTGCATGTGAGATGAAGAAACGCCCAAGGAGCATCAGTTACGCGCGGTACGGGTACTATTTCGTCATCCCGTTCGTCGTCGCCTACCTGATCTTCTCATTGTATCCAACCATTTATACGGCATTGCTGGGGTTTACCGACTCCAAGGGATTGGGGAACATCAACTGGCGTTTTATATCGGAGCCTTTCAAAAACTTCGAAACCGTTCTGAGCAATAAATCCTTCCGGCTCTCCATCAGCAACACGCTGAAGATCTGGATCATGAACTTCACGCCGCAAATCCTGCTGGCGCTTTTGCTGACGGCATGGTTTACCTCCCCGTCCATCCGGCTTCGCGGCAAAGGCGCGTTCAAAGTCATTTTCTATATGCCCAACATTATCACAGCCGCGTCCATCGCCATTCTGTTCGGCGCGTTGTTCGGCTATCCGATCGGACCGGTGAACTATCTGCTGCAAAACCTCGGGTTGATTCAAGAGGTCATCCCGTTTACGCAGCTCAAGGATTCGTCGCAGTACATCACGGCGTTCATCCAGTTTTGGATGTGGTACGGATATACGATGATCATTTTGATTTCGGGCGTTCTGGGCATCAATCCGGAGCTGTTCGAAGCCGCGGAGATCGACGGCGCCAACAGCGCCCAGACGTTCTTCAAAATAACGCTCCCCAATTTGAAAACAATCCTGCTGTACGTGCTGGTTACCAGTATGATCGGCGGGTTAAACCTGTTCGATATTCCCAAGGTTCTGTTTGACGGCGGCCCAGATAACGCCACGCTGACCGCCAGCGTGTTCATTTACAACCAGGCCTTCAAAGGCAGCTACCTCTACGCGCGCGCGTCCGCCGCAAGCATGCTTGTGTTCGTGATCATCGCCATCCTGTCCGCCGTGATGTTCTTCCTGCTGCGCGACCGCGATGAGGCAAGGCAAAAGCAGGCGTTCAAACGGGTTCTCAAAGCAAGTCATCCGTCACAGAATACGCAGGGGGGTGCCGTATCACCATGAGAAGGGAATTATCTCCCGGGCAAATTGCCTTTCGCGTCGGCGCGTACGTCCTCTGTGGTTTGCTGGTGCTGTTGAGCGTATTCCCGTTCGTCATCATGCTGGTCAACGCCACGCGCTCCACACCGGAAATACAGCAAAAAACGCTGTCCCTGATTCCGTCGCACTATTTTATGAGCAACATCAACGTCCTCAAGGACAAATCCTTCAACGCCGTCGTCGGCTTCAAAAACTCCCTGATCGTTTCCTCGTTCTCCACACTTGTCACCATCTACTTCTCCGCGCTGACAGCGCACGCGCTGGTATGCTACAACTGGAAACTGCGCAAGCCGTTTTTCACCTTCATCATGGCCGTCATGATGATCCCGGCGCAGATTACCGGCATCGGGTTTTTCCAGTTCATGTACTCCATCGGAATGACCAACAACTTTCTGCCGCTGATCATACCGGGGATTGCGGCACCGGCAGGCGTGTTCTTCATGCGTCAGTTCATGATCGCGTCCTTCCCGCTGGATCTGCTGGAGGCCGCGCGTATCGACGGCTCCCATGAGTTCTACACGTTCAACCGCATCGTGCTGCCCATTATGAAACCGGCGCTTGCCACGCAGGGCATTTTCGCGTTCGTTACCAGCTGGAATGCCCTGTTCATGCCGATGGTGCTGTTAACCAGTTCCAACAACTATACAATGCCGCTGATGGTCAACCTCCTGCGCGGCGACATTTACAAAACCGAGTACGGCGCCATCTATCTGGCGCTGACGCTTACGGTGCTTCCGCTGTTCGCGGTATATTTCTCCCTGTCCAAGTACATCATCGCGGGCGTGGCGCTGGGCGGCGTGAAGGGGTAAACATTCCGCAGCAGGCAATCCCCCGCAATCCAAAAAACCGCCGCAGGAATGCGGCGGTTTTTGATTCGTATGTGCCCATTGTGAACCGTGAACCCGTTTAGGCGGCAGAACAGGCGGTGGAACAGGCAGCGGCATCGCGCGGGGCGCAGGGCGGAAGCGGGCGGCCCGCCAACCTTTGGCTTATACCTCGCCGACCGTTTCCCCGGGGATCAGCGTGCAGGGAACCAGCGCGATTTCCGGGATGGCGGATTTGGGTTTTTCGATCAGCTCCACAAGCTTGCGGGCGGCTTCGGTGCCCAGTTTCCGGGTATCCTGCCGCATGGTGGTGAGCCTGGGTTTCATCAGCTGCATCATGGGAATGCCGTCATACCCGGCGATAGAGATGTCGTCGGGGATCTTCAGCCCAAGCTCGGCAATGGCTTCATACGCGCCGAAGGCGGCATAATCGTCCGAGATCAGGATGCAGGTCGGCTTATCCCGCAGGGATAAAATCTCCCGCGTGGCTTTGAACACGCTGGCCGTTTCGTTATACCCGCACTCCAGCACGAACTCCTCCTGCACGTGCAGGCCGAGCCGCTCCATGGTGCGGTAGAACGAGCCAAGGCGCGTGTTGGTGACCGCGCTTCTGCGGCCGTGGATGTAGGCGATCTTGCGGTGGCCCTTGCTAAAGGTGTGCTCCACCAGCTGCCGCATGCCGTCGGCATTGTCGGACTGGATGCAGGTGTGGTTGTCAAACAGATGGTCGATCGTGACGATGGGCAGATCGCTGTTGACCAGCTGTACGATCTCCGGCGCCAGGAAATCGATGCAGGCGATGCAGGCGCCGTCCACCTTGCGCTGCTGGCAGTGCTCCAGGTAGGTCATTTCGCTGTCGCCCATGTTGTGGCAGATAAAGGTTACGTCGTACCCGCAGCGCTCCGCCTCCTGCTTGAAACTTTCCAGTACGAAGGAAAAGAAGGGGTGCGTCAGCCCGCTTTGGTGGTCGTCCACGAACAAAACGCCCAGGTTATAGCTGCGCTTGGTTTTCAGCGCCCGGGCATGGGCGTTCGGATAATACCCGATTTCCTTGGCGGTTTGCATAATCATCTGGCGCGTGGTTTCGCTGATATCGGTGTATCCGTTCAGCGCTTTGCTTACGGTGGAAATAGAGAGTCCGCAGCGTTTGGACAGTTCCATGATCGTGACGGCCAAGCCAGCATCCCCTGTCTAAAATCTTATTGTATGCGACAATTTGCGATCGTTTTCGGTATTAGCGTATATCCTGCGGGAGCAATTGTCAAGCCATTATCCCCCTCCGCCGGCGAAACTTTTCGTTCGTTCCGGGTATACGCCGCGCATTGCGCGGCAAGCGTCGCCCGCGCCTTAAACCTGTCCGAAAAAAGAGCCGCACCCAACGCGGTGCGGCCCTTTTGACGCGCTGCAACCTTCCAAAGTTCCGGGCTGCGGCGGGATGGGTTCCCCACCCTCAGCGGTGAAACGCGGCCTTGCCCGGGTAAACCGCGGCGGGGCCGAGTTCCTCTTCGATGCGCAGGAGGCGGTTGTACTTCTCCACGCGCTCGCTGCGGCTGGGCGCGCCGGTTTTAATCTGCCCGGCGTTTAAGGCCACGGCAAGGTCGGCGATGGTCGTATCGCCGGTTTCGCCCGAACGGTGGGAGATCACGGCCGTAAAGTGCGCCTGGTGCGCCATCTGCACGGCCTCGATGGTTTCCCACAGGGAGCCGATCTGGTTGAGCTTGATGAGAATGGAGTTGGAGCTTTTCTCGTCGATGCCCTTGCGCAGGCGCCGGGTGTTGGTCACGTACAGATCATCGCCCACCAGCTGCACTTTGTGGCCCAGGCGGGCGTTCAGCTTCTTCCAGCCTTCCCAGTCCTCCTCGTCCAGCGCGTCTTCAATGGAGGCGATCGGGTACTTGTCCACCATCGTTTCCCAGTAGTCGATCAGCTGGTCGGCGGTGTAGCTCGCCTTGTGCTTAGGCAGCGTATACCCGCCGTCGGCCTTCCATTCGCTGGACGCGGCGTCGATGGCGAGCATAAAATCGTCGTAGGGCTTATAGCCTGCCTCTTCAATGGCGCGGATCAGGTAGCGGATGGCTTCTTCATCGCTGGAAAGATCGGGGGCGTAGCCGCCCTCGTCGCCCACGGCGGTGGAGTGACCGTCCTTTTTGAGGATCCTGGCCAGCGCGTGGAACACCTCGGCGGACCAGCGCAGCCCCTCGGCAAACGACGGCGCGCCTACGGGCATGACCATGAACTCCTGAATGTCGATATTGTTGGCGGCGTGCGCGCCGCCGTTTAAAACGTTCATCATGGGCACGGGCAGCGTGTGCGCGGCGGCGCCGCCCAAAAACCGGTACAGCGCAACGCCCTGCGCCTGCGCCGCGGCCTTGGCGGCCGCCAGCGAAACGGCAAGGATCGCGTTGGCGCCGAGCCTGGATTTATCCTTGGTGCCGTCCGCGGCGATCATCAGGGTGTCGATCGCGGCGGTGTGGGACGCATCTTTGCCTTGCAGGAGCGCGTTGATTTCCCCGTCGATATGGCCGACGGCTTTGCGCACGCCTTTGCCGCCGAAGCGCTTGGGATCAAGGTCGCGCAGTTCCAGCGCTTCAAACTGGCCGGTGGACGCGCCGCTGGGAACGGCAGCTACGCCCTGCGCGCCGCCCTCCAGCGTGACCACCGCTTCCACCGTGGGGTTGCCGCGGGAATCGAGTATTTCGCGGCCATGGATATTTCGTATGCTATCTTTCATTGAAAAACCTCCGTTTCGGCAGGCCGTAACCGGCCCGGGCAGGCTCGCCGGGCGGCGGGCCTGCCCATAGTATACCGCTTCGGGCGGTACTTCGAAACCGGCTGTTTACGCCGTGCGCTTGCGCGACAGGCGGATGATCTTCAAAAGCTCCGCGGGCTTGGGAGTTTTGCCGTACATCAGCACGCCCATGCGGTAGATTCCGGCGGACAGCACCCCGATGCCGACCGTGGTGGCTAAAAGCAGCGCGATGGAGATCACGATCTCGTACCACGCGGGGGAAGACATGGCGATGCGGGCGAACATCGCCATCGGCGACGTCAGCGGAATGTAGGAACACACGATCATCAGGGAGCTGTCCGCATTGCCGGAGGACACGGCGGAAATGACGATGATGAATGCCGCGACGAAGCACATCAGCACCGGCATGATCGCCGCCGATACGTCCTCGATGCGGGACACCAGCGAGCCGATGGCGCCGTACATGAACGCGTACAGGAAGAACCCAAGGAAGAAGAACACCAGCACATAGCCGACCACCGGCAGGGGCATGTTGAAAATGGAGGCGATGATCTCGTTGCCCGCCCATGCCGAGGCGTTCAGGTGGTAGAACAGCACCGCCGAGCCGAAGATCGCACCCATCTGGATCAGCCCGGACAGCGCGGCGGCGATGGTTTTGCCAAACAGCAGCGCGTTGGTGCCGGTGGAGGTAATCAGCAGCTCCATCGTGCGCGAGCCTTTTTCCGTCGCCACGGAGGTGGCCACGATCTGTCCGTAGATCATGATCGCCATGTACAGCGCCATAAGCATCACGTAGGTGTAGAAAAACGTATCCGTTTCGCTGACACCCAGGTTATCCACGCCGATGTTGATTGCCGGGTTTACAATCGCGTTCACATCCGCCGCGGGGAGGTTCAGCCCGGACAGCCGTTCGTAGCGCGCCGCGGCGGTAACCGCTTCATACAGCGTGGGCACCGTGGTATCCGTAAGCCCGAGGTTGCGCGCGATGTAGGTCACGGAATCCGCGCCCCGCAGGATCACCGCACCGGCATACACGCCGGCTTGCACCTGCTCGCGCACGGTTGCTTCGTCGTCTGTAACCAGCTTCATGGCCCTGCCGTTCATCCCGGCCGCCAGCATCACCAGCGCTTCGTCGCTGAACGCGCCGTTTATGTTGACGATGGCGAGCGCATCGGGATCATCGGCCGTGTCCGTGAGCTGCGAAACCTCCGTAACCGGCGCTTCCGGAGCGGCGGCTTCCTCGCTGGCAAATAAAGATTTGATATTGGGAAAGCTTAAAAGCCCGGCCAGCACGATGACGAACACCAGGGTCATGACCGTATACAGCTTCGATTTGAAATAACCGTTGAGTTCAAACCGAAGCACGGAGAAAAACTGTTTCATCTCTCTGCCCTCCTAGATCGCTTTGCTCGTATATTCCACGAAAATGTCTTCCAGCGTCGGCTCAAACACGTGATAGCCTTCCACGGGCAGCCCGGCGTCGCTCATCGCGGTGAGAATGGGCAGGGTATCCTTACCCTGCGGCACGAACAGATGGATGCTCTGCCGCGTATCCTCGGCGCGTATCCCCTTGCCCTGCAGGTAGGAAAGCGCCTGCGCGCGCGCCGCGGCGGGCAGATCCAGCACGAGGTGGCGGCGGTCATAGGTGCGCTTGTGTTCCTCAATGGAGGTGTTGAGCACGATTTCCCCCTGGTTCAGGATCACGATATGTTCGCAGAACTCCTCCACGTAACCCATCTGATGGCTGGAGAACAGCACGATTTTCCCAGCCGCGATGGTTTCGCGGACGATATCCTTTAATAGCTTGGCGTTGACGGGGTCCAGCCCGGAAAAGGGCTCGTCGAGGATCAGGATCTCGGGGTCGTTGAGCATCGCGGCGGCGAGCTGGATTTTCTGCTGGTTGCCCTTGGACAGCGTATCCACCTTTTTGGCCGCGTAGTCCGTAAGCTCCATGCGCTCCATCCATTTCTGCACGCTTTTTTTGGCGTCCGCCATCGAAAGGCCGCGCAGATTGGCCAGATATTGCAGCTGTTCCACAATCAGGCGTTTGGGGTACAGCCCGCGCTCCTCCGGCAGATAGCCGATGCGGATATCCCCGCGGCGGAACGGTTTTCCGTCCAGCAGCACCTCGCCGCCGTCGGCGGAAAACACGTCCATAATGATGCGGATCGTGGTGGTTTTGCCCGCGCCGTTGCGCCCGAGCAGCCCCAGCGAATTTCCGCTTTCCACGGCGAAATTCACGCCTTTGAGAACCTCATGATCGCCAAAGCTTTTCGTAAGCTGCCTGACTTCCAGTCTCATAGAATTCTCCCCTCTGTATCTCCTGATCACCGGTCGTGGGCGGGCGGAACCCGCAAGTCCAAACCCCGCATGGCGTTAGCGTATAATTCTTCAGCGCTTCTGTCAAGCCGCGCCGCCTGTAGCATACGAAAACGGTACTCAATTATACAAAAATCCCGCTTATTCAGCGGGACGGGTATGCGGCGTGGGATTCTCCTGCGCTTATGCCGGCTCGGGCGGCGCGGCTTCCCCGGTTTCTGCCGCAGGCTCCGCCTGGGCCGCCTTGCCCTTGCCGCCGCCGTGCCCGCGGATGCTGCCGCCGATGGAGATCAGCGCGCCGATCAGCAGGAACAAGTAGTACGAAAAAAACCGCCACACCAGCAGCGCAAGCCCGATGGTGCCCTTCGTAAACACGCCCGCAAAGAAGATCAGAAATCCGCCTTCCTGCGCGCCGCTGGCCCCCGGCAGGGGTGTGTAACTGGCGCTGACGAATAAAAGAAACGAAACCGCCAGCAGCTGGTACCACCGCACGCCGGTGAGCCCGAAGGCATGGTATACGCTGATGGGGATGCTCATCAGCGACAGGAGGCTCAGCCCCGCAAACACCAGCTGGCCGATCAGCCGCTTGGGGTATTTCATCAGCCGGAGGATGGACATGTGGTACATATCCATGCCCGCCTCGATGCGCACGATCCGTTCCTCCGGCCGTTTGATGATGCGCATTTTCGCCCCGACCCGCACGAAGAACAGAAGGATCGCCTGTACCAGGGGGCGGTGCAGCGCCATCAGCAGAATGAGCGGGATGGATAAAAAGTTGATGCCGTAGCCGATGTAGATGAACCATTTCACGCGCGGGAGCTGGGCGTTGACGAAGTCTTTGTTCAGCACCCACAAAAGCGTGGTAATGACAACCATCATAAACTGCAGCGCCAGAAACTTGATGGATAAGCCGGAGGTTGCGATCGGGACGGGGATTTTATGCTTGTTGAGATAATACACCTGCATCGGCTGCCCGCCGCTGGAGCCGGGGGTGATGTTGCAGTAGTAAAAGCCAAGCAGCGTGATATAGATGGCAAACCCCAGCGAGATCGGATACTTCTGCTTGCGCAGAAAATAGTAAAGCCCCAGCATGTCGAAAAACATATATCCGAACCAGCCCAAAAACGCGCAAAGAAGCCACTCCGCCTTCAGCGTAAACAGCGCTTCCCACGCGTTGGTCAGGTCGCTGTTCGAAAAGGCGATGAAAACGATAAGGCCCAGCGTAGCTGCAATAAACAGGAAGCTGAAAATCCTACGTTTCATGCAAGGTTCCTCTCTGTTTATTTTCAATCAGAGTACGGTAACGGGCTTCCACCGTAAGCATCAGCCGGTCCCACGGAATCGGGATGGTTTCCCTGGCCTGCAGGCCCACGGCCTGCGCGGTGGGAAGCGCCTGCGCGATGCCCGCGGCGATCGCCTCCGGGGTGTTGACGCACAGATACCCGTTTTCACCGTGAACGATGCCCTCCGCCGAACAGCTGCCTTCAATCAGCAGCGCCGGCGTGCCCATGGCCGCCGCCTCGCGCACCACCATGGGCGCGTTATCGTACAGCGAGGGGAACACCATCAAATCGGCGCGCTCGTACAGCGCCATCAGCAGTTCGCGCTCGCTGAGAAAGCCGGTAAACAAAACGTCGCGCTCCAGGGAAAGCTCACGCGCCAGGGCTTTGATCTTTCCGAGATCCGGCCCGGTTCCCACCATGATCAGAAACGTCTTCTGCCCCTGCGCCTTCAACAGCGCGCAGGCGCGCAGCACGGAATCCGGGTTCTTCTTCAAATTCTGCTGCCCCGCAAAAATCAGCACGGGAACGCCCTCGGGGATTTGATATTGCAGAAACGCCGCGCGTTTCCCCTCCGGGGTGACCGTGAACAGATCGGTGCCGTTGGGCATCACCACGGGGCTGCCCCGATAGCCGTAGGATTTCAGGACGTCTCCCGTCTGCTCGTTGACCGCCCACACCTCGTCGCAGGTTTCGTAAAACCGGGCGATATAGGCGACCACCGCCCGCGCGATATGCTTGGAGTGGGTGGCCTTGAGAAAATCGTCGTAATACTTGGAGTGGAAGGTCGCCACCAGGGGTATCCGATCACGCCGGGCCAGCCGCCGCGCTTCCGCGCCCACAAAAAACGGGCTGTGCGTGTGCAGGATATCAAACTTCATGGCATGCACGGTGCGGCGGTAGGCGCCGTCCCACGCCGGGATGCCCGCCCTGTAAACCTCGCCGGGTACGTGAACGCCCCTGTACAGCAGCGTTTCGCAGTTGTCCGGCTTTGCCTGGCCCGGGTTTTCCGGGGCGATATAAAGCGTGCGGTGCCCAAGCGCCGAAAGCTGCTGGCAATAGCTGAGCATGACGCGCCCCACGCCGTCGATCGTCGGAGGATAGGACTCGCAGAACTGTCCGATCAGCACGAAAAGATGCCTCCGTTTCAGGGTCTACAGACGCAGCAAACCGTGATTCTTTCGACAGTATATCACAGCCGCCCCGGTTTGGATATGGCCGAAGCGGCAAAAAGCCCATGCAAGGCCGCATACGCCGCCGCGCGGAGCCCGGCAAATCACACAGCGTCCCTACCAATATACTGAAAAACCACGGGCCTGTCAAACAGCTTGACGGGCAAACCGCCGCACGGCTATAATAATGGATAGGATTACCCCGCAGGTACGACACGCGGAGGGCAGGTATGGAAAACGTTCAGACCCATGTTCGTGAACAGGGCGGCACACCTTTTTCGCAGCGGCCGTTTGACGTGCTGGACAGCCTGGCGCTGACCCAGTGGGTCTATATGCCGATGGAAGGGTTTCTGAAAAGCGGCGAAGCCGCGGGGCTCAAAGCGCTGTGGACGTTCGTTTCGCTTCAAAACCTCGACCCCTTCCCCACGTTCTACCTGCGCAAATGCTTTGCGTTTTTGCAGTGCTGCGCCGCCGCGCCGCGGTATGATGCGCTTACGTTATTTGATTACCAAAACCATATCGATCCGGACCGGGAAACGCAGTTTTGCGCCTGCACGTTCGCCCTGCCCGATGGAACCCGCTACATTGCGTTTCGCGGGACCGATTTAAGCATGACCGGCTGGAAGGAAGACTTCAACATGTCGTTCATGACCGTGCCCGCGCAGCTGGAAGCCGTGCGCTATGTGGAAGAGGCGGCCGCTCTGGAGATCATTCGCGGGCGGGATGATGGGAC
>CAYRPW010000013.1:5288-15977 GCA_964426145.1 uncultured Oscillospiraceae bacterium | reverse complement strand
CATCGCGATGCACACGTAGATCACCATCGCCCGGAAACCCTTCTTGCGGAAAAGCGCGCCGTAGAACAGGATAAAACCGGCGACGATGAAGTTGAGAATGGAAAACAGGCGCGTGGGGAGGCTTCCCGCGATCTCCACCAGATACACCGGCCCGATCATCGGCACGAAGTCGGACGATAACACGGCCGTCGGTACGCCAGTGTTCCCCGTTATCACCCCGCCGACCCACGTGGCGACCGCAAACGAAATCTGCGGGTACAAAAGCAATATGCCAACGAAAACGGGCACCACGAACACCGCCACGAACAGCCACATGGAAAGCTGGGGCCGGGGCAGGTGGCGGTAATCGCGCGTGAAGAAAATGCTCTGCTTCTGGATGGGCGAGTTCTTATGGGGCTGCGCTGCGGTTGCCATGGCATCTACACCTTTTCATTGCCTGCGGCTTGGATTTCATACGGAATACGGCGCGGCGGACGGGTTTATGCGCCCGGCGCGGGCGGGGGTGCGTCGGTGGAGGCGAAGCGTTCGGTTTTGGCCCATTTGGTTTTGCGGTGGGTGATGTTGTCCACCACCGCCTGCACGAAACCCTTGGAGATGTACCACATATAAAAATAGAAGGAGAAACACAGCATCGGCAAAAAAATCAGCTCCTTGCGCATGCCGTCCAGCAGCGCGCCCACGGAGATCTGATAGAACGGGGCGAAGTTCCCCCAGGAGTTGTACATGCCCACGAACAATAGTACCCACCAGCCGCTCATCACGTTCATCCGCCCCAGGAAAAACAGCGTGATGCAGTCCAGAAGCCCCGTGCCCAGAATGAATGGGATCATGTATACGCCCAGCAGCAGCAGCGCGTCGATCTTCTTGTAAACCGGCAGGCGTTTGGAGATCAGCACGGGGAAGAAATAGCGGATCATCACGTCGTTATGCCCGCGCGACCAGCGGCTGATCTGCCTGCCGCGCACGGCCCAGGATTCGGGGGATTCCTCGTAGCATTCGGCGGAGTTGTCGTACACCACGTTCCAGCCTTTGAGCGTCAGCCGGTAGGTAAGCTCGGTGTCCTCGGTGAGGTTTTTGGTGTTGTAGCCGTGGTCTTCCAGCAGCAGGTGCTTGCGGTAGCCGCCCACCGTGCCGCCGTACTGCGGGATCAGCCCCAGGTTATAACGCGCCTGCTGGTCCACCTGATAGCCGCCGGAACGCTCCAGGTTCAATAGCTCGGTCAGCATGTTGGCGTGCGGGTTCAGGGGCACCACGCGGCCCATCACGGCGCCGACCTTCGGGTCGATAAAGGCGGAGGCGAGCTTGCGGATCAGGTTTTTGGACGGGCGGTAATCCGCGTCGAATACGATGATGATCTCGCCCTTGGCAAACTCCATCGCCTCGTTGAGCGCCACGGGCTTGCCGCGGTCGCCCTTCTCGTCGGTGCGGTGGTACGGGCGCACAATGGGAAAACGCCGAAAATACTGGTCCAGCATTTCGGCGGTTTTATCTTTGGAATGGTCGTTGATGGCGATGATTTCCAGCTTATCGCGTTCGTAATCGCATTCCAGCAGCGATTCGATGACGTGTTTCAGCACCAGTTCCTCGTTGTGCATGGGGATCAGCACCGAAACCGTGGGCCATTCGCTGTCCACCACGTCGCGGTAGGAAATCTTCTGGTTAACGTACAGGCGGTTGATGGTGAAGATGATGTGCCGGACCGCATAGACCATCATGACGATGACCACGAACATAAAATAGAGCTGAAGGGCTTTTACCAGCGTTTCCACAGGTGTTCCTCCCCACGGGCAACGGGTTCAAACGTTCGGCCGCCCCGCCGCGCGCGGCGGTGTTATCGTGGAGTATCATAGCATAGACAAGCCCAAAAAGCAAAGCGCTCAGCCGCCCCAAAGCCCGTAGAGTTCCCGCATCCATGCCGCCGCGTCCATGCCGTACACGCGCGCCAGCACGTCCGGGGCAAGCGCTTCCTCCGGCGGGCCGTCGGCCGCTATGCGGCCGTGATCCATCAAAATGACCCGCGTGGCAAAGCGCCTGACCACCGATAAATCATGCACGACGGAAAGCACGGTGCGCGGTCCCTGCCCAAGCCATTGCCCGATTAATTCGAAAATCTGTTTCTGATAGGAAACGTCCAGATGGCTCAGGGGTTCGTCCAGAAGCATGAACCGCGGGTTTTGCGCGAACAGCTGGGCCAGAAGCGCGCTGCACCTCGCCGCCGGAAATCTGCGATATCGGCTTGTTCCGCAGCGCCGCGGTGCCCGTGGAACACATCGCGTGTTCCGCGGCGGCTTCATCCGCCGCGCTGAGGCCTCCCAGCGCGTCGTGCCAGGCATACCGGCCTAGCCGCACGATTTCTTCCACTGTAAAGGCATATCCCTGGGAAACCTGCTGGGACAGCATCCCCATGCGGTGCGCGCGTTCGCGGGGTTTCAGGGTTTTCACGTTTGCGCCGTCCAGCAGAACTTCGCCGGTATAGGGCACGCTTTGCATCATCGCTCCCAAAAGGGTGGATTTTCCCGCGCCGTTAGGCCCGGTGATCATCAGCCATTCCCCCGCGTCGGCACGCAGGGAAACGTCTTGCAGCGCCTGCATACCGCCGTATCGCACAGTCAGGTGTTTCACTTCAAGCATGCGCATCCCCCTTGCGTCCCCGCAGCAGAATCAGCGCGAACACCGCCGCGCCGATCAGTGAGGTCACCACGCCGATGGGCAGTTCCACGGGGCTGATCAGGGTTCGGGCCAGCAGATCGGCAATCATTAGGAAAATCGCGCCGCCAAACAGCGAGGCGGGCAGCAGTTTTTTATGGTTGGGGCCGGTCAATAACCGCATGATATGCGGCGTAACCAAGCCCACGAAGGCAATCGTGCCGCCGATGGATACGCACACGCCGATCAGAACGGAGGCGCACACCAGCATCGATAGCCGCACCTGGCGCACGTTCACCCCCACGGAGCGGGCGTTGGCCTCGCCCACGGCAAAGGCGTTCAGCTCCCGCGCGTGCAAAAGCATCACCGTGCCAAACGATAGCAGCGCGCCAAGAAGGACGATCGCGTTGCGGTAGGTGGAGCCCTGCAGGCTTCCCATCGTCCAGTAGGTGATGGTGCGCAGCTTCTCCCCGGAAAACGCGATGATCAGGCTTAAAATGCCGGAAATGAACATGGAATAGATGATGCCGATCAGGATGATGGTATGGGTGGAAAAGCTCCTGTCCAGCCGGTAGGCGAGAGCCAGGATCACCGTGAGCGAGAACATCGCGCCCGCGATGGCCATGACCATCGTGCTTGCGAAGCTCAGGACGGGGATGCTGATGTTGAGCGCGATGGCGATCACCGCACCAAGCCCCGCGCCTGCCGATACGCCCAGCGTGGAACCGTCCGCCAGGGGGTTCCTGAGCAGCCCCTGCATCACGCCGCCGCACAGCGCCAGCGCCGCGCCCGTAAGCGCAACGCACAGCACGCGCGGCAGCCGGACTGACAGGAGGATGGCCGCGTTTGCGCCTTCCTGCTGTATGCCCAAAATGCCCTGCCGGATGATGCTGACCGTCTCCCGCAGGGGCAGGGCAACGCTGCCCGCGCTCACGCAGAGCGTGAGCGCGAGCAGCGCCGCGGCGGCGAAGCCGACGTAGGCAAGGGGTGAAAATCCTTCTTTTTTCATGGCGTTACGGGGCAAGAATCGCGTCCCGCAGCTGCCGTGCGCCTTCGCAAAGCCTGGGGCCGGGCCGGGTCAGCGCGTCGGCGAAGCCGAAAAACACGTCGCCGTTTTGCACGGCGGTCAGCAGTTCCCATCCGGCGCGCGCCATGATCTCTTCCGCGGGGTTGGGCGTTGTGCCGTAGTCTGCCGTCAGGGTTACGATGTAGTCGGGGTTACGGGAAAGCACCTGTTCCTCGGATACCTGCGCCCAGCCTTCCAGATCCGCAAACGCATTGGTCAGGCCCAGAAGCTCCGCGATCTCCTGCATGAAGGTGCCGCTTCCGGCGGTCCACAGCCCATATTGCAGGGGAGACACCTCAAAGTAGATGCTGCCGGATAGCTTTTCCTGCGCAAGCTCGGCAAACTGCGTCTTCATGTCCTGAATCAGCGCATCCGCTTCGGCGGTTTTGCCAACCAGCGTGCCGATCACCGTAATGGCTTCGTACACGCCTTCGATATCGGTCGCGCTGCTGACCGCGATTTGAATGCCGGCGTCCTGGAGCATCTTCACCTGCTCTTCGCTTTGCGCCATGGTGCCCATCAGCACCAGCTGCGGCTCCAGCGCGATGATCTGCTCGAGGTTGGTTTCGTACCCGCTCTCCACCGAAGGCACCAGAAGCGCTTCGGCCGGATAGTCGCAATACGCGCCTCTGCCCACCAGCGTGTCTCCCGCGCCCAGCGCGTAGAGAATTTCGCAGTCCGCCGCCGTAAGCGCCACCACGCGCGTAGCGGGCGCCGCCAGGGTGATTTCCCGGTCCATCATGTCCGTTACGGTGATCGCGCTGTCGCTTGCCAGTCCGCAGCCGGCAGTGAGTGTCAGGATCAGCACAAGCACCAGTCCAAGGGTTCGTTTCAAGAGAACCCCTCCTTTCTGTTCCGAAAACGGCAAGGCCGCCCTCTCAGGACGGCCAAATCTGCGCACAAAACCATGAGCGCTTCCATGCCCAACCCCAGAGGTTGCCGCGCGAACAGGTCTCCCGGCTTGGCTTCATTCGGGGCAAACTCTGGTTTTATCTCCTATGCGCTGGTGATCGTATAAGCGCTCAAACCCTCGTTTACCTGTCAGGGCGCCTTCCCATCGAAAATCGACAGTGGCATCGTGCCCCTTCGTCGGCCACACGGTTACTGGGATAGCTCGGAATTCTCATCCGGATTCCCGCGGAACCTGTCAGGGTTCCGGCATCGTGTATAATGCATTCGCGTGCCATATTCGGTTATGGTGAAAGTATACGTTCGCTGGAACGCCGTGTCAATGCAATATACGGACATCGTAGCGATTGTAAATAGAATGCCCATGTTAAATTCATGTTAAGAATTTTGAGATTCGTTTCAGCTTGGCATTATAGACTGTGGTCGAAACGGAGGGTACCGAGTATGGAAAGTCAGGATATTTTTCAGCGGTTTGAGAAAAAATACAAGCTGAGCGGGCAGCAGTACCTGCGGCTGCAAACCTTGCTCCGGGGGGAAATGGCGATGGATGCGTACGGCCTGCATACGATTTCCAGCCTGTACTTCGATACGGATTCCTTTGCAATCATCCGCGCGTCCGTGCAGGGGCCGCAGTTTAAGGAAAAGCTGCGCCTGCGCTGGTACGGCATTCCCAAACCGGAGGACCCCGTATTTTTGGAGCTCAAACGCAAGTTCCGGGGCATCGTCTATAAACGGCGTGTTTCCGTGAAGGCGGCAACGGCCAGCCGCCTGGTGCAGGCAGGGCTCACGGTACCGCCGGACGGACAGATCGGCAAAGAGGTGGATTGGTTTGTCCGCCGCTACCAGCCGCAGCCGCGCATCCTGCTGTCCTACGACCGGGAAGCGCTGCAAAGCCTTCGTTACGAAGGGCTTCGCATCACGTTTGACCATAGCATCCGCTGGCGGGACAGCGATTTTGAGCCGTCGCACGGCAGCTATGGGGAAGCGCTGCTGGAGGAGGACACGGTATTGATGGAGATCAAGGCCTGCGGCAATCTGCCGATCTGGCTTGCCGATCTGCTGGCGGCGGAGAAAATTTACCCGTCCTCGTTTTCCAAATACGGCACTTGGTATGAGCAAGTGTATCTGCAGAAGGGAATAAAGCTTTATGTTGGATAGTATTTTCTCCGGGCTGTCCGGGGAGGCCACGCTGGCGGAAGCGCTGGTGAGCCTATTATTGTCGCTTGTGCTCGGGTTTGCGATTTCCTGCGTCTACCGCTGGAAAAACGATCACTCCCCGACGCTGACGCTGGGCATCGTGCTGCTGCCGGCCATCGTGCAGGCGGTCATCATGCTGGTCAACGGCAGCCTGGGCACGGGCCTTGCGGTGATGGGCGCGTTCACGCTGGTGCGCTTCCGCTCGGTTGCGGGAAGCGCCAAGGACATCACCTGCATTTTCTTCGCGATGGCCGTGGGCCTGGCCATGGGCATGGGGTACGCGCTGTATGCGGTGCTCTTCTCGGCGGTGATCGGCAGCGCGTATTTCGTGCTGAGCAATCTGCGCTACGGAGAGAAGGCGGCGGTGAAAACCCTGCGCGTCACCATTCCCGAAGACCTGGAATATGAAGGGATTTTCGACGACCTGTTTCAGACCCACCTGCGCAAAGCCGAGCTTTGCACGGTGAAGACCACCAATCTGGGAAGCCTGTTTGAACTGCAATACCGCGTGATTTTGAAAGACGATACGAAGCAAAAGGCGCTGATCGACGAGATTCGCTGCCGCAACGGCAATTTGGCCGTCGTACTGGGCAAAGCGCCCGTCGGGAAGGAAGAATTATAATGCGTACATGGAAAAAAACGGTATTCACATGCCTGGCGCTGCTGCTGGCTGCGGCGATCACAGGCTGCAGCGCTTCGGGCGCGGACATCGTCTCCCACGCAACCGCTTCGGCGGCTGTGGAAACCGCCTCCGCGGCGGCGATCGCCGTGGAGAGCGTTTCCCAGGTTTCCACCGGGGATCTGGCGCAGATGGCGCAGATCACCCTGAGCGGGAACACCGCCTCGGTGGAGGGGGAGGGCGTCACCGTTGACGGTTCCACCGTAACCATCACCGCGGGCGGCGTGTATACGCTGTCGGGAACGCTTGCGGACGGGCAGATCATCGTAAACGCCGGAAAGAACGACACCGTGGAGCTTGTTTTGCAGGGCGTTTCCATCGCTTCGTCCACGAGCGCCGCCATCCACGTGCAGCAGGCGGAGCTGACCGTTATCACGCTGGCCGAGGGCACGGAAAACGTTCTAAGCGACGCGGCGGATTACGTATATCCGGATTCCCAGACCGACGAGCCCAATGCCGCGCTGTTTGCCAAGTCCGATCTCACCGTGCGCGGCCCGGGCAGCCTGACCGTGTACGGCAACGGCGCGAACGGCATCACTTCCAAGGACAGCCTCGTCATCGAGAGCGGAACTGTCACCGTTCAGGCGGAAAACAACGGCCTGCGCGGCAAGGATTCCGTAACCGTGCTGGGCGGCAGCCTCACCGTCACCGCGGGCGGCGACGGCATACAGTCCGATAACACGACGGACGCAAACAGCGGCACGATCCTGATCGCGGGCGGCACGCTTGCGATCACGTCCGGAAACGACGGCATACAGGCGGTGTCCAACCTCACGGTCTCCGGCGGTTCCGTCACGGTGGTTGCGGGCGGCGGCTATACCACGGAAAGCTATTCCGCGGAAGAAAGCTATAAAGGGCTCAAGTCTTCCGGCGTCATCGTCATCACCGGCGGGCAGATGCAAATCAACAGCCTGGACGACAGCCTCCACGCCGCGCAAAGCATCACAATTTCCGGGGGCGAGATGCAGCTTTTAACCCGCGACGACGGCATGCATGCCGACGCGGAAATCAACATCACCGGCGGCACGGTCCGGATTGCGATCAGCTACGAGGGGCTGGAAAGCGCCGTGGTGAACATCGGCGGCGGGACCGTTACCCTGTTAGCCTCGGACGACGGCATCAACGCCGCCAACACGGCGGAAAGCGCGCAGGGCGACCGCATGAGCCCGGCGGGAGGCTGGGGCGGCGAAGATGACGGAAGCCTGCAGGTCAATATTTCCGGGGGTTTTGTGTCCATCAACGCCTATGGGGACGGGCTGGATTCCAACGGCAGCGTAACCATGACCGGCGGCGAACTGTACATATCCGGCCCGCTGACGTCCGCCAACGGCGCGCTGGATTATAACGGCTCCTTCACCATGAACGGCGGGGTTTTAGTGGCGGCCGGGTCCGTCGGCATGGCGCAAACCCCGGATTCCAGTTCCGCGCAGCCGTCCGTCCTGCTTACCTTCAGCCAATCGCAAGCAGCGGGTTCCACGTACCTCCTCACCGATGCGGCGGGAACCGTGCTGCTGCGCTATACTCCCGCCAAAGATTTCCAGTGCATCGTATTCTCCGCGCCGGAATTATCCCAGGGCAGCACGTATTCGATCTACCAAAGCACGGACGGAACGCTGACCGGCGCGACTTTGCTTTACAACGTCACGATTTCGGGTACAATAACATCGGCAGGCGCGTCAACCGGGCAGACGATGCAAAACGGACAGCAGCCAAACGCGCAGCAGCAAAACATGCAGCAGCCAAACGACATGAGGAGGCCGTAAATGCAATACCAACTCGTACACACCAACCTGAACGTCTTTGACCTGGACAAAAGCCTTGCCTTTTACCGCGATGCGCTGGGGCTTCATGAAGTGCGCCGCAGCGAGGCCAGGGACGGCAGCTACAAAATCGTATTCCTGTCCGACGGCATCGGGGATTGCCAGCTGGAACTCACCTGGCTTGCCGGCCGGGAAACCCCGTATGAACTGGGAGACAACGAAACGCACATCGCCTTCCGCGTGAAGGAGTTTGAACAGGCGCACGCAAAACACGCCGCGATGGGCGTGATCTGCTTTGAGAACAGGAACATGGGGATTTATTTCATCAACGATCCGGACGGTTACTGGCTGGAGATCATCCCGGTGCGGGGATAGTTCGTCTCCGCGCGCATACAGAAATCCCGGCCTTATCGGCCGGGATTTTGTATTTGGCGGATGTTTCGGTCAGTTCCAGCGGCGGCAGCCGCGGCCGCCCATGAAATTGCCGCGGGTCTGCGCGGCGGTCTGGGCGGCGCCGTCGGCGGCCTGGGCCGGGCAGAACGCGCCGTTTCCGTGGCGCAGGGCGGTCATCTGGCCGTCGGCCGTGCGGGCGTACAGGGGCTGTGCCGTGCCGTCGGCATCCAGGAAGTAACAATTGCCTTCGCCGTCTACGCTGTAGCCGTTTTGCAGGTCGTACGGGTTTCCCTGCGCGTCGGTAATTTCGCCGTCAAAAGCGCAGCGGCCGTATCTGTAGCCGGTGCCGTCGGCGGGCTGGGTGGCTGTCGTGGTCTCCGCAAAGGCGAACAGGGGGATGGAAATTGCAAGGATCATGGCGACGATGAGGAACAATGACAGTTTTCGTTGCATGGCGTGGCCTTCTTTCATGAGTTGGGCTGGCAAGTGTTTGCCGCAGCCTGAGTATCTCAAACAGGTGTGGCGGAATTGTGTCGTTTTCCGCAAGAGATTATGGGATGTGTTTACAGTTTGCCTTTCCTATACTATGATACGCATAAAGGGAGGTGCGTGCGGATGGCCAACATTCTGGTTGCGGATGATAACCGCCAGATCGCCTCGGTGCTGGCGGAATACCTGAAAAAGGAAAACCACACGCCCGTGCTTGCCGCGGACGGCGAACAGGCGCTCGCCATGTTTCGCCAGCAATCCTTCGACGCCGTGCTGCTGGACGTGATGATGCCAAAAGCGGACGGGTTTTCCGTGTGCCGCGAGATCAGAAAAACATCCTCCGTTCCGGTGATCATGATCACCGCGCGCGGCGAGGATTTTGAAAAGATCATGGGGCTGGATATCGGCGCGGACGATTACATCGTCAAGCCCTTCTCACCCGGCGAGGTGATGGCGCGGCTTCGCGCGGTGCTGCGGCGCCTGCAGGTTAAGGATGGCGGGCAGCAAAATACCCTTTCCGTCGGCAACCTTTGGGTATCGGCGGACGATTACCTCGCAAAGATCGGCGATCAGCCGCTGACGCTGACCAAGAAAGAGTTTGAAATCCTGTGGACGCTCGCGGGGCACCCCGGCAAGATGTTTTCCCGCGACAACCTGCTCAGCAGCCTCTGGGGTTACGATTATTTCGGCGATACCCGTACCGTGGATACGCACATCAAGCGCCTGCGCGCCAAGGCGGAAGCGCTCAAGCCGGAGGGGTTTGCCATCAAAACCGTCTGGGGCGTTGGGTACCGGCTCGAGGTAACGGACCATGCGTAACCGCATTGCGCTGAAGCTTCTTTTGTATATGTTCATTCCGCTTTGCGTTTTTGCGGTGGCAAGCGGCGTGCTGTTCCAAACGCTGTTCACGCGGGATATGACGGCGGATGCCCGGCAGGCGCTCACCGCGCGGGCGGAGGCGCTTGCGCAGGCGCTGTCCAATGCCGCGGACGAGAACGAAACCGCGGGCGGCACCGCCGCGCGGGGTATGGGCATGAACGCGGGCGGCGGCATGAACGGCAGTTTGGGCATGGGGTTCAGCGCAACCCTCTCCGCGCTGCAGCTGCTGGATGTGGACGTGTGGGTGCTGGATGCGGATTTGAATTTCCTGACCACCGGGCGGCGGATGATGGCGATCGTCTATCAGGATCTGCCCGAGGACGCCGACGCCGTGGTGGATGCGGTCTTTGCCGGGGAAACGGTGGTCAGCCGGGGGTTCAGCGACGTGCTGGGTGCACCGACGATCACCGTGGGCGTGCCCATCTATCGCGGCGGCGCCATCTACGGCGCGCTGCTGATGCACGACGCGGTTTCGGGCATCCAGGCTGTGGTTTCGCGGGGGATGACGGTGCTTGTGTACTCGGGAACAGGGGCGCTGATCATCGCCGTGCTGCTGGCCGTCTGGCTGAGCCAGGCAATCGGCAGGCCGCTCAACCGCATGAAAGACACGGCCCTCACTTTGGCGGCCGGAGGATATGAGGAGAAAACCGGCGTTCGTCGCGCGGATGAAA
>CAYRPW010000013.1:630-5278 GCA_964426145.1 uncultured Oscillospiraceae bacterium | reverse complement strand
CGGGACGTCTCTGTGCCGATATTGCTCCAGACATACCCGGATGAAATCGGCAAGCTTGCCCAGGCGATGGACGTGCTCAGCGATAGGCTATCCGAGGCGCGGCGGCACAAGGAGCAGCAGGAGCAG
Organism: uncultured Oscillospiraceae bacterium; assembly: GCA_964426145.1. GTDB lineage: Bacteria > Bacillota > Clostridia > Christensenellales > Aristaeellaceae > CAXXOK01. The sequence continues at coordinate 5,152 of CAYRPW010000013.1, read as the reverse complement.
CTGCGGATGGAGTTTTTAGTAAACGTTTCCCACGAGCTGCGCACGCCCGCAACCGTGCTGCGCGGATCGCTGGAAGCGCTTGTGGACGGCGTGGTGACGGAGGAAGCGCAGGTCAAACAGTACCACGAGCAGATGCTTAAGGAGACGATCGGCCTGCAGCGGCTCACCAACGACCTGCTGGATCTTTCCAAGCTGCAAAACCCGGAATTTCCCATGGAGCAAACCCGGGTCGTTTTGCAGGACGTGCTTTCCGACGCGCTGTACGCCGCCGATCAGCTTGCCCGCCTGAAGAAAATCACCATCGCGCGGGCCATGCCGCCCGAGCCGGTTGCCCTCACCGGCGATTACGGCCGCCTGCGCCAGATGTTTCTGATCGTGCTGGATAACGCCGTGAAATTCTCCGGGGAAAACGGCGCAATCGAAGTTACGCTGACGAAGCGTTCCGTCACCGTGCGCGATCACGGCGCGGGCATCGCGCCTGATCTGCTGCCGTTCATCTTCGACCGCTTCCGCAAAACTCCGTCCGAGGAAAACCGCCAGGGCAGCGGCCTGGGCCTGGCCATCGCGCGGCAGATTGCCCTGCGCCACGGTATCGATATCGCCGTGGAAAGCGCGGCGGGGGAAGGAACGGGCTTCACGTTTACGATCCGGGACAAGTAAACACCGGAAAGTTCCGGATTGCCGCCGCGCCGCCTGGCGCGGCTTTTTGATTGGGAATTGCGGGAAACCGGGCGGCAGTTTTCTGCCGCGCCCGCTGCCCCGGAGCGATTTTGCTTAATTCGGCAAAAAGGGGTATAATAAACGCAATGACTGACGGCAACAAAAAGAGTCGAAAAGATTTCTTTGCGGTATATGCGCCGCGTGAAACCGCCGTCCGATCAGCGACATAGGAGGATACGACATGAACGAATCACTTCGATTGACGATTACAAACAGAGACAGGATTGGCAAGGGCGCCATGAACAGGATGCGCAGGGAGGGATTTCTGCCGGGTTCGCTGTCGCGCAAAGGCGGAGAATCTATCAGCTTCTTTTTGAAGCGGGACGAATTCAGAAAAGCGCTCGGCGCGAACGGAATGTCAAGCGTATACACATTGCAGCTGGATCCCAAAACCGCGTATTCCGCAATGGTCCGCGAAATCCAGAACGAGCCGGGGTTTGGGGATTATCAGCACGTCACGTTCCAGCTGGTCTCCATGACCGAGGAAACCACGGCGGATATTGCCGTGCACCTCAAGGGCAGGGATGAGCTTGTGCATCATGGCTTTGAAATCATGCAGCAGATGGAGGCCGTGCATCTCAAGGGCCTGCCGGGCGCCTTTCCCGCCGCCATTGAAATCGACGTCAGCGACATGAAACCGGGAGACCAGGTGACCGTCGCCGATCTCAAGCTGCCCAAGGGCGTCACCTGCGTAACGGAGGCGGACCGCCTGATCGTATCGGTTCCCCACCCCAGGCTCCATGAGGAGGAACCTGCCGAGGCGAAGGAACCGTCCGCCTCGCAGCCGGCGCAGCCTGCGGACAGCGGCAAGGCATAACCGCCTGCGGACAGGCAAACAAATACCGCAACCTATAACAAAAGCCGCGGATTTTACCGCGGCTTTTGATTTGCGTACGGTGGCGGGATGCTGAGCCGATCCAATATAAAGTTTCGCTTCGGCGACCCTACATCGTTTCGATCTTCGTTACCTTCCCCATCTTCACCAGTTTTTCGTTGAGCAGCTGCACGATCAGCGCGCGCTTCAGGATGCCCATCTGCTTGAAGGTGATGTCGTCGTGTGCGGTGTTGACCGCCCTGCCCTCGAAAAAGCGCACGATATCGGCCTGGCGCAACAGGGCGCAGAGCTTGAACACACCCTCTCCGTCAGCGGCCGCATCCTCGTCCAGAATGTTATAGGCCTGGTTGAGCGTCACCGCGCCTTCCATCACCAGATCAATGCCGTCGATCCGGTACTCGGGCGGCGCGGTGAGGGAATCGGGCATCTGGCGTATTTTTACGCGCTTGCCCATCACGCGGGCCACCATGTCCGCCGTGGTGGAGCCGCACACCACCTTCAGCCCGTCCATGCCCAGGAATTTCTTGACGAATTTCTCGTCGTCCGTCTTCTGCAGGGGCGGGCCGGAAAGAATGTTGATCACGCTCGCCTTGCGCAGCGTTAGCACCGCGATGGTGGTGTCGTCGCCGTGCTCGTTGCCCGAGAGCGCCTTGGTTTTCATTAAGATGATGTCCAGCGCGTCGTCCACGGTCATCCCGGCGGAGAGGCACTTCTGGTACAGGTCCTGGAACCCTTCCGCGCCCCAGCCCATGCCCTGCCCGCGGCCAAGCCCCGCCTGGGTTACGCCGTCGGTAAAGAACACCATGGAATCGCCCTCTTTAAGCTGCACCGAGGTTTCGCTCACCACCTCGCCCGAAAGCGTGTAGTGCGTGACGCGGAGTTTTTGCAATATGCCGTCTCGCACCAACAGCGGCGCCGGCGCTTCGAACGACAGGCAGGTCAGCTGCCCGCCCTTCATGATGCGCGCGATGTTGAACGCCGCGAACGGCACCTTTTCGGTATGCGCGCGGTGCATGAGCTTCAGTACTTTTTCGCAGGCGTTGTGGATGGACACGCCGCTTTTCATCAGCGACAGCATACGGCTCATGCACATGCGCGCGGCGATGTTGGCATAGCTGCCCGAGCCGATTCCGTCCGCCAGGATGAAATCGGTATGCTCCATCGTGCGCACGATCTCCGCCTGGTCGCCGCAGGAGCGGTGGTTGCGTTTGTTCACCTGCTTGAGCAGAAGCTCCGTGTACAGGCGCAGTTTTTCGTCATTCATCGGCTTGCGTCAGCTCGTCGAGCAGCGTTTCGGAGCGCGCGGCGCTCTCGCCCAGGTAGTCCGCCATCTTCTGCGCCATTTCCAGGTTCTGCGCGATCAGCTTTTCCACGCGGCGGATGGTTTTATCCCGCGCGCTTTTGATCTTGGCCTCGTTGAGCTTGATGTTGGACAAATCCATGTAGATGCCCACGAACTGCTTTTCGCCGGGCAGGTAATACACCACCTGGTGAAACTCCCGGCCCATGTATTCGATGATCGATTCCAGGTACCGGTTGGGCTGGGCGAGCACTTTTTCATAGAGGGTGGAATCCAGCAGATAGGAGATCTTGCGACCGATGATCGCCGACGAGCAGGAGAAGTACTTTTCAAACGCGGGATTCAGCGATTGGATGCTCAGCGCTTCGTCCAAAATCACCACGCCTTCGGGCGCGTTTTCCAAAATCGTATCGGCGCGGTTTTCCGCGCGGCGGCGCATGTAGGGGATGCACATGGAGTACTCCGCCATGCCGCTTAAAATGGCGATGGCGTTTTCCTCGCAGCTGGCATAGCCGCAGGCGCCGCAGTTGAGCCGGTTTTCGGGCGCGGATTTATAGGTGTGCTCGTATACGTCCAGAATGTCCTGCTCGGTATACTTCACCGCGGGAACCGGCTTTTGGGTAAACGTCGTTGATAAATCCACCGGCGGCATCTGCTCTTCCGGCCCGAGGGACAGGTCCTTTTCGTGCGCGTACTCGATGATATCCTTGCGTTTTTCAAAAACGTTGTGCGTGCTTTCGTTCCCGGCGCCGCCGATGCACCCGCCGTTGCAAAACAGCGGCTCGATGATCTCCAGTTCCCTGGAGGTAACGGCGGCGTGCAGCAGCGTGATGGTGTTTTCAGGGCCGGACGTATGCACGATGTTGACGGAATCGATGCTGTCGTCCATACCCGCGGTTTTGATCATCCCGCCGGGGAGCGGGAAAAGCTTGGCGGTATTCAGGTGGCCGATCTGATCAAAACCCGAATCACAGCAGTCCTCCAGTGCGATGCCTTCCTGGGCAAGCCAGCCGTTCAATTCTTTGAAGGTCAGCACGCCGTCCACGATGCCCTTATACTTCTCTTGTTTGGCCTCGGCTTTCTTGGCAACGCAGGGGCCGATGAACACCACGCGCATATCCGGGTGCAGCGCCTTGGTAATCTTGGCGTGGGCGATCATGGGGGATACCACGGGCATCAGCAGACCGATATGCTCGGGCATATACGTCTGCACGTAATCCACCACTGCGGGGCACGCGGTGGAAATGCCGCCGCAGCCCGTACACGCGGCCAGTTTCTTGGCGTAGGCGGCCACGGCGTCCGCGCCGACGGAGGTTTCCTCCACGCGCTTGAAGCCAAGCCCCCGCAGCCCCGCCACCAGACGGCGGCGGAGGTACCCGGGGTACTCGGCTGCAAACGACGGCGCTACGCACGCCACCACGTCGCCGGACTTGACGATTTTTTTAATCTCGTCAAGCTGGCTTTCATCCTGTTTTGCTTTTTGCAGACAGGTTTTCACACACGTACCGCAGTTGATGCAGCGGTCCGGGTTGATGAACGCCTGGTTGTTTTTGATGCCGATCGCCTTCACGGGACATGCGCGGACGCAGCGGTAACAGTCCCGGCACATGGCTTCCAGCGTTTTGACGATTGTCATGGGTTTCCTCCTTGGCGGGCCGCTGCGTTAC
>CAYRPW010000013.1:0-620 GCA_964426145.1 uncultured Oscillospiraceae bacterium | reverse complement strand
AAGTCGCTTCCAGCGCCACCCTGTCTTCCAGCTTATTCTGTGTAATGAATTGTGTCAACTGGGAAAGCAGTTTTTGCGAACCGCGGATGAAGCAGCCCGTGCCAAAGCAGATCGCCACCGGCAGCGCGCCGTTATCCTTGACCTGCTGTTCGATGCGGTCTGACTTGATGCGCGTGCGGGCATGGAAGTGCGTATGCAGCAGTTCGTGCGCCTTGTGGCTGTTGGGCACGCCAAGCATCGTATCGTACAGATCCTTGATGTAGGGGTTGTCCTGCGATTTGTGCAGCTGGAGCATCTTGTCGGTGCGGTAGAGGGCTTCGGTGCGCTTTTTGCGCACCAGCCGGTCGGCGCTCACGGGCTGGCCGCCGCCGTTTACGCAGCCGGAGGGGCAGGCCATCACTTCCACGAAATCGTAGTGCGCCTTGCCTTGTTTGATGTTGTTCATCAGCTGGCGCGCGTTGCCCAGGCCTGATACGACGGCCATCTTTACCTTGGTGCCGCTGAAGTCGTACTCCACCTCGCGGAGGCCTTCTTCGCCGCGCACCTCGCGGATGATGTAATCGTCGCTCTTCTTGCCGGTCAACTTTTCGCCCGCGTAGCGGATCGCCGCTTCACTGACA
>CAYRPW010000012.1:1057-15999 GCA_964426145.1 uncultured Oscillospiraceae bacterium | reverse complement strand
CTGGGCACCACGATGAACAGGGCGAGGGTATACAGCAGCGCGCTCAGCCACGCGAACAGCGCGCGAAACCCGTCGCTATAAAGGGCGACGCCCGCCGTGCAGAAGGGTTCCGCCACGAACGCGCTGCTTTGCCCGCGGGCGGCCTGCCATAACAAAACGGACAGCACGGCAAGCGCTGTGGCGGAAGACAGCAGCATGCAAACAAGCGCCCGGCGCGCCTGTTTGCGCCCCAGCGCATACCCGAGCGCCGCTCCCAAAAGGGGCAGCGCAACCGCGATGAAAAGCCATGGATTGTTCGCCAAGCCAAGTCCTCCTTCGGTACGGGCGACTACCAGATCACCAGATAGAACAGCAGCAAAAACAACCCGACGCAAAACAGCAGGAGGCTGTAGCTCATCGAGCGCTTCAGCCTGCGCATGGACTGGTTGATTTCCTCGTTGCCTGCTGCAAGGATGCAGCAGAAATCCACGTCGAACGGGTTCCTGCGGCGCACCGTTTGGTTGAGGAGCGCAACCACACCGTTGAGCAGGCTGCCCAGCGCCCAGGTAAAGCGGTTGCCGCCCGGCATGGGCACGCGCCATGCGCGCACGCGCAAAAGCGCCCGGCGCAAGGCTGCAAACCCCCACTCCGGCAGGGAGGAAACCACCCGGCAGCACGCCGATACGAACGCCGCAAGCCCGTGCAAAAGCGGGCGGTACACGCGGTCCTCCAGGTCCAGCCATGCCGGTTTGCGGTCGAAATAGATGCGCCCGGAAGCCGTTTTCTCGCTGAGCAGCCCGCGCACGACCAGGCCGTACAGCAAAACTCCGACCCCGATCGTCACCGCCGCGCCGCGCAGCGCCTCCGCCGAAAAGTAAAGGCCCGGCAGCGCTTCGGTATGCAGAAACTGCGCGCTCAGCCGCCCGATGCCGTCCATGAAAACGGAGGGAAACGCGCCGATCAGAAGCAAAGCGGCGGCGCAGCCGGACAGAAGCACCGCGGAGCTTTTGGACAGATACCGCACGCGCGGCGCGGCATTGGGCTGCGCGCCGCGTTCCCAAAACAGGCAGACGTACAGCTTCAAACTATAGGCCACGGTCAGCGCGCCCGAGAGGACGAACAGCCACTCCGCCGCCCGGTATACCCCCGCGCCCTGGCTAAGCGTTCCGATGTACACCGTCAGCCCTTCATGCAGCAGCGTTTTGCTGGCGTACCCGGAAAACAGCGGCACGCCCGCAATGCCAAGCATGGCGGACAGGAAAATGAAGTGGAACAGCGGCTTGCCCCGGCCGAAGCCGCGCAGCTCATTCAGATGCAGCGAGTGCGATTGCAGGGCCGCTGCGCCCGCGCACAGAAACAGGATGAGCTTGAACAGCGCGTGGTTGACCATATGCCCGACCAGCCCCTGCGCCGCGACGCCGCCATGGTTTTGCAAAAGCCCGTACAGCCCGGCGCCCAGCAGGATGAACCCGATCTGGCTCATGCTGGAACAGGCCAGAATGCGTTTCATTTCCACGGATAGAAGCGCAAGCACCGCGCCGACGATCATGGTCATGACGCCCATCCAGAAGATCAGCATATGCCATGCGGGAAACGCCCACAGGAAATTTCCGGAGAGCACCAGCACGCCGAACACGCCCGTTTTCAGCAATATGCCCGAAAGCAGCGCGCTCGCCGGGGCGGGCGCCACCGGGTGCGCCTTGGGCAGCCATACGTGCAAAGGCACCGCGCCCGCCTTCGCGCCGAAACCCGCGAGCATCAGCAGCGCGGGCGGCAGCAGGCGGGACGCGGCAATGCCGTCCGTCACGGAGCGCCCGGCCGAATAGCGGGCATTGCCCAGCAGCAGGCACAGCCCGCCGATCACCGCGATCCACAGGTACGTCTGCGCCGCGCGCAGGGCTTCCGGCGTTTCCTCCTGCGCGATCCACGGATAGCTGGACAGCGACATGATTTCGAAAAACACGATGGTCGAAAGCAATTGATCCGACAAAAACACGCCGATGACCGACGAGAGCGTGACCAGCGTGAAGAACGCGTACCGCGGCACGCTGTGTTTCTTCTGAAAGTACGACAGCGAGAACACGGAGGAAACCGCCCACAAAAGCGCCGCAAGCCAGGCGCACAGCGCGCGCAGACCGTCCGCCGCGAGCGCAAGCCCCGTTACGCCGAAGCGTTCCCACACAAAGGCGCTCGTCTGCCCGTGCAGCGCACCCCACAGCACCGCGGAAAGCACGGCGAACACCGCCGCGGAAACGACCGCTAGCAAATACAGCGCATGCCCGGCCCGCCTGCGCCCCAGCAGGTACGCAAGCGGCGCGCAGCACAGCGGAAGAACGACCGCGATGGGCAGCCATACGTTTCCCTGCAAGCCGTTCCCCCTCCTTCCGCGTTTTCGCTGGCCTTACAGCCCCGCGATATGCCCCAGATACTCCGCCAGCGGCCCGGAAAAGAACACCAGCGCAAGGATCACGAATACCAGCACAAAAAACGGCACCATCATCTGCCAGCCGGGATCCAGGGTTTCCGGTTTGCCGTTTTCCAGCGGCAGGGTAAACGCCGTCACCGCGGGTTTGAGCAGATAGGCCGCCGTGAACCCGGCGGAGATCAGAAGCGCGATCACGCCCAGCACGCCCACGGCGTGCCCGCTTAAAAACCCGGCGGTCGCAAGCGCCCACTTGCTCTGGAACACGATGAACGGCGGAACGCCCACCAGCACCACGGCGCAGAAGGCGAACACCGTCATCACCAGCGGCATCTGCCGCCAAAGGCCGCGCAGCTGCTGCACATACTCGCGCCCCGTGCGCACCATGATCGCGCCCGCGCAACTGAACAGCGTCAGCTTCACCAGGCTGTGAAACACCATGTGGAAAAGCCCCGCCTGCAGCCCAAGCGGCGTAAGGAGCATCAGCCCGAACAGCATATAGCTTAAGTTGGAGATCGTGGAATAGGCAAGCCTGCGCTTCAAATGCTGCTCGTGCACCGCCTTGGCGCTGGCAAACAGGATGGTGAACACCGCCATGGACAGGCACAGCGTTTGCGCCCACGTACCGGCCAGAAGCGCCGGGCCGTATACGTAGTAGGCAAGCCGCGCCACCGAAAACACGCCCGCGTTGACCACCGCCACCGCATGCAGAAGCGACGTGACCGGCGTAGGCGCAACGGACGCCGTGGGCAGCCAGCCGTGCAGCGGGAATATCGCCGATTTGACCCCGAACCCGAAGAACCCCAGCACGAACAACAGCAGCATCATGCCGTGCGGCGCCTGCGCCAAAGCGGGGATGCCGCCGTAGGTGAACGTGGTGGTATCGCTGTAGGACAGTACGCCGACCAGCGCCAGAAAGCCCAGCGACGCGGCGCCCAGCGAGTAGTACAGATACTTGCGGCCCGCGTACATGGCGGGGCGGCTGAACCCGTGCGCTACCAGAAACACCGTGGCGAGCGTCAGCGATTCGAAAAAGAAAAAAAGCGTAAACAGATTGGCCGCCGAGGCGATGACCAGCGCGATGGAATAGACCAGCAAATACTGCCCGAAGAAGGCGTTCTCGCCCGTCTGGTGCTCCATGTATTCGAACGCGTAGAGCATCGCAAGCGGCCATAAAAAGGCGATCAGCCCCGCAAACACGCTGCCCATCCCGTCCAGCTTGAAAGCAAGGGTCATGCGCGGCGTGAACTCCAGCAGCAGGTAGCTCTCCCCCGGCTCCATAAACAACGCCAAGTACACAAAAACCGAGGTCGCCGCCGTGAACAGAAAGCTGATCCAGCGGCGGATGCGCCGACCCTTTCTGCCCCAGGTGAAGATCAGCGCGCTGCCCAGCAGCGGCAGGAGAAACGCAATCAGTAACATGCCCGCCCTCCTATAGCAGCGAATGCGCGATGGCTTCCACAGCCTCCCGCAGCGGCACGGCGTACAGCCCCAGCAGCAGCGAAAGCGCGGCGAGCGCAACCAGCGGCCAGAGCATCCCGGCGGGCGCTTCCCTAACAGTTAGCGTTTCCGCCTGCGCACCCGGGAAGAATGCCGCCGTGGATACGGGGAAAATGTAGCCCGCCGTAAGCAGCGCGCTGACCAGCAGCACAACGGGGCCAAGCCAGGAAAACACGGCCGTGCCGCTTTGCACCGCGCCCTGCGAAAGCACCCATTTGCTCATAAATCCGCTCAGCGGCGGGATGCCGATCAGGCTGACGCCCGCGAGGGTGAAGCACCACAAGGTTACGGGCATCCGCTTGCCCAGGCCCCGCATTTCGTTAACATCCGCGGTGCCGCCGTAGCCGATGATCGCGCCCGCGCACAGGAACAGGCAGGTTTTCATCACGCCGTGGAACACCGTGTGCAGAAGCGCCCCCTGCAAAGCAAGCGTATTTGCCATGAACAGCCCGAACAGGATATAGCTCATCTGGGAAACCGTGGAGTACGCAAGCCTGCGCTTGATGTGCCTTTGCCCAAGCGCCTGCGCCGAGCCGATGATAACCGTGAGCAGCGCAAGCGATAAAAGCGCCGTCTGCGCCCAGCTGCCGCGAATGGCCTCCGGCCCGACAGCGAAATACAGCACGCGGAGTATGCACAGCACGCCCGCCTTCACCACCGCGCCGGAGAGAACGGCGCTTGCCGGCGTAGGCGCAATCGGGTGCGCCGTGGGCAGCCATCCGTGCATGGGGAAAAGCCCTGCCTTGGTACCAAACCCGATCATACAGACGAAAAACACGGCGAGAAACAGCCCCGACGGGCTTGCAAGCAGCGCCGGTTCCAGCGAGCCGCCCGCAACGAACGTCGGCGCGGTGGTATGGAGCGTAAAATAAAGTACGCCAAACAGCCCCATCAGCGCGCCGGCGATGGAATACAGCAGATACTTGATGCCCGCCGCCACGGCTTCCTTCGTGCGGTCGAACAGCACGATGGGGAACGTACACAGCGTGAGCGTTTCAAAAAACAGGTACATGGTGACCAGCGAACCCGCCATGCTCAGCGACATCAGCGCGAACAGCGCCAGGAAATAAAACGCGTAGAACTTCACGGGGTTATGGTGATGCCTGAAATAGGAAAACGAGTAAAACCCGGCCATCGCGAATATGCCGGAGAACAAAAGCGCGAACAGCCTGCCCGCCGCGTCGCTTTGCAGCACGAAGGGAACACCGGGCGCTACGGTAAACAACGGCAGCGTTGCATCGCCCACGAAGAGGAGCATGATCGCCGCCGCGGACGTAAGCGTAAGCCCCGCTCCCGCCAAAAGGGGCCGGAAGCGCCGTGAGAACAGGAAGAAAAGCCCGCACGACAGCGGTATGGCCGATGGAACGAGCAGCAGGAAACTATGCATGCGGGTCTCCTTTACGCCAGGTTTTCAAGCCCGGCGGTAATCCAGCGGATGATATCCGTGGCAAAAAAGCCGATGGTCAGGTTGATGACGCTGAACGCGCCCAGCGTAACCGTGGTGAGCGCGGACTTTTGAAACGGCTGGGCAACGAAGCTGTCCTTTTGTTTGCGATAGAGGGTCATCACGGTGTGCATGAAATAAAACGCGTTTAAAAGCGTGGACAGCGCCAGCGCCGCAAGCAGCGTAACCCGCACCCACGCTGTGCCAAACAGCGCCGCTTCCGCAAAGAATATTTTGGAAAAGAACCCGCCCAGAATGGGGATGCCCACCATGCTCAGCGACCCCAGGGTGAACGCGATCCCCGGCATCACATAGCGGTAGCCCGCGCCGCGCAGATCCTCGAAGCGCTTGGAGTCCCCCGAAGCGTCGCACAGCGGGGAAACGGACAGAAACAGCATGCTTTTGACCAGCGCGTGGACCAAAAGATGGAACATCGCGGCCGCCGCGCCGATGGTGGAGCCCAGCCCAAGCCACGCGAACAGGTACCCCATCTGGGAAACCGAGCTGTACGCCACCATCCGCCGGATATCCAGACAGCGGATCGCGCCGACGGAGCCCAGGATCATGGACAGAACCCCGAGCCCAAGCATCAGGTTGAGCGCCATATCGTTTAAAATCACGTCGATGCCGATGACGCGGTAGAAGATTTTGACCAGCAGAAAGAAATACGATTTGCTCACGACGCTGGAAAGCAGCGCGCTTGCCGCCGAGGTGGAATAGCCGTAAGCGTCCGGCAGCCAGAGATGGAACGGGAACACGCCGCACTTGATGGCGATACCCGCGATGAACAGGCCGATGATGACGGTGATGGGCAGGGCGTATTCGCCGTCTTTGGCGTAGACGGCGATCACGTCCCTGATGTTTTCCATCAGCAGGTGGCCCGTCAGGTTGTAGGTCAGGCAAATGGCGATCAGCAACAGGCCCGAACCCAGCAGGCTCATGATCATATAGCGCATGGAGGCGACCATCGTGTGCCCCACCTGCCGCGCCATCATCAGCGCGCAGGAGGCCAGGGCCAGGATTTCGATGAACACATAGGCGGTGAACAGGTCGTTGGTGTACACAAGCGCAAGCATCCCGGCAAGCACGAGGTTACCCATCACGTAGAAATACACCTGCTTGTGCGGGTCAATCTGACGCTGCAGTTTATGCATGCCGCTGAGCTGCGACAAAAGCGTTACCCCGCTGAGCGCTAGCGCCACGATGGTCTCCAGAAGCCCGGCGCGCAGTTCGTTGCCCCACGGCGCGGGGAAATGCCCCATCATGTAGGTGTAGCTGCCCCCGAAGTCCACCATGAACGCAAGAAACCAGATGTGCAGGCAAACCACGACGCTTGAAAGCCCCACGCTCAGCCACTTCGCCGCGCGGCGGGGAAGCATCGGCGTGGCGAAAGCCGAAGCCATCGACAGCATGATGCAAAAGAAGGGCACGTTTTGCACGAACCGCATCCTATTCCCCTTCCCCTCTCATCATCAGCGTCATGCTGTCAATATCCAGCGTGCGGTAGCGGCGGTACAGGCGGATGGTGAGGGCGAGCATCACCGCCGTAACGCTGACGGAAACCACGATTCCCGTGAGCACGAGCCCGCTTGGGATGGGATTAACGTACCCCTGCGCCGTGCTGACGCCCTGGGTGAGGATGGGCGCCGTACGCCCCGTGACGTAGCCCTGCGTGGTGAGGAACAAAAACACCGCCGTATCCATGATGTTGAGGCCGATGATTTTCTTGATTAAGTTCTGGTGCAGCAGAAGCGTGGTAAACCCGATGCCAAACAGGAGGATCGCCACGGTGACGTCCAGGTGTTTCCAGAGCATCTGAAACATTTCGTTCATCAAATGCCTCCTTTGCGGATCAGCGTATAGAACACATACATCGTACACATGACGACCAGCCCGACGCAGATATTGAGCGGCAGGATGAACCCCGACGACAGGAGATTGCCGGGCACCCCAAGCCATATGCCGCTTTCCAGATGGTTTGCGCCGGTGAAGAACGAATAGCTTTTCAGGCCCGCGTACGTCATCAGCGAGCCGAACGTGATCCAGCGGAACGTTTGGACGGTGAAAAACCGCTCGGCTTTCTGAAAGCCGAAGGCGTTGAGATACAGGATCAGCCCCGCGCCCATGATCGCGCCGCCTGAAAAACCGCCGCCGGGCGTGATATGCCCGTTCATCACCACGTAAAACCCGAACAGAAAGATGATGGGCACCAGAAGCCTTGCGGCGAACTGCAAAATCTGGTCGTTCTTGGGCTCGTGGTTGCGGTCGTCCACCTCGGCCTCCTGCCACGCGGCGGAAAGCTTGCCGGCCACGGGGTCGTTGAGTTTCAGCAAAAACAGCACGCTGCAGGCCGCCACGAACAACACCGTGGATTCGCCGAACGTGTCAAACGCCCGGTAGTCCAAAATCATGCCCGCCACCATGTTCACCGCGCCGGTTTCCGCAAGCCCCTGCTGTATATAGCGGGCCGCCACCTCGTTATTGTCGGGGTTGTTGGGATCCCCAAACGGCGGCAGGGTGTTGACCGTCCACAATAAAAACACGATGATCCCGCCACAGGTAAGCAAAGCGAGCACCCGGTAGAGGTTTTTCACCATCCGCAGGCCGGACGAATAGGACCACTGGTGAATTTGGCGGTACATGTCCTGTTCCTGCTGCTGGGCACGGCGCACCCGCGACTCGCGCACGCCTTCCAGCGCTTCGTATGCCTCGTTGGAGGTGCGCATCAGCTCGGGGGGCTGCTCGGAAAGCGAGGCGATCATGTCCTCATCCAGGGGGCTTGCGTCGCCAAAAAAGCGCTGCCTGAGCGCGTTAACGATCTTTTTCTTCACTGTTTTTCACCTTGATCGCATGCAGTTTTTTAAGCGAAATAAAGAACAGCACGCCGGTTACCCCCGCGCCGACGGAGGCTTCGGTAATGGCCAGGTCGGGGGATTGGAGGAGAATCCACAGGATGCTCATCAAAAGGCTGTACGCCATGAAGATGATCACCGACACCAGCAGATCCTTGGCCAGGCAGGTGGCAACGGCGCACGATAACAGGAAACACAGAACGATCACCATCAGCGCGCTCATTTTTCCAGCACCTCCATATTCCGGTCCAGCCGGTAAATTGTGGTTGCCTCCAGGCGGGCGATGAGGTGGCTTGCGGTGGGGCTTGCGATCCACAGGAAGATCATCGTCAGCGCGAACTTGAGCACCACCCAGCCGTCGCCCGCGCTGATGCTCAGGCCGATCAACAGCGCCAAAAGCCCCAGCGTGTCGCACATCGAGGCGGCATGGATACGGTTTAAGGCGAAGCGGAATCGATACAGCCCCAGCACGCCGGTGGCAAGCACCAACAGGCCAAAAAGAAGGAAAAGCGCCGTGAGAGAGAAGAGGATCCAGTCCATCATTCCTGCTTGCCCTCCTTGTCCTGCCGGTCCAGCGCAACGCCCATGTACACCTTGCACAGCACCACAACGGCCAGGAAGCCGATCATCGCGTAGATCAGCGCGACGTCGGCAAGATAGCCTTCCTTGAGCATCAGCGCCAGCACGCAGATCATCGACAGCGTGAGCGTGCAGATCATGTTGATGGCGATGATGCGGCTGGCGATGCCCGGGCCGCGCACCGCGCGTTCCAGGCATAGAAGCGTCATCAGGCTTAACAGGACCAGCACCACGATATACAGGGTGTGATACGCGTTTTGCATGTTACTCCCCCCTGCGTTCCAGCGCCAAAAGCCGCCGCTGGAAGCTGAGATCCTCAATCCCCTCGGCCAGGGTGCGGTCCAAACAGTGCACGGTGAGCTTGTTTCCTTCGGCGAAAACCGAGATCGTGCCCGGCGTCAGCGTAATGGAGTTGGCCAGAATGGTTTGGGCGATCGTCGTTTTCAGCGGTGTATGGAACGTGATCAGCTGCGGCTTGATTTCGTACCTCGGGTTCAATACGATGCGCATGACCGCGAAGGTCGCCTTGCCGATTTCGTATAAAAGCAGCGCGAGGTACGAAAGCCCGGACGGGACCATGCGCAGAATCCGCAGTTCCTTTTTCAGGCTGTAGGAGAGGAATTTGACGCAGAACCAATAAAGCGCGGCGGTAACCAGCAGGCCGATCCACACGATCTCCCACGTAACGCGCCCGTTGAAAACAACCCAAAGCAAGAACAGCGTTGTCAGCATCTTGGCCTCCGGTATGCACGATAAACAAAAAACAGCGGGAAGGCCCCGCCCTCCGCTTCATTCTATGCATTGTATAGGGGTTTGTCAATTTGAACCAGGACGCGAAAACCGAAAATGCACAAAGAAAACCGCGCAGGCGCGGCGCTGTGCGCGGGTTACGGGTCCGGCGTTTCCGCACCGGAGTCCGGCGGCTGTTTGGGGATGGTTTTGAGCGTCAGCAGGTGGATGGAAACACCGGCGCCGACGAGAAGCAAAACAATGCGGACGGCAGTATTGGGCAACAGCAGAAAGGATACGCAGAGCGAAACCCAAAGCATGATCAGCGAACTGATTTTCACCGTTTTGGATACGGCGCGGTACTGGATATAATTGCGGATATACGCGCCGAAAAGCCGGTTCCCCATCAGCCAGTCATACAGCCGCCGCGAGCCGCGCATATAGCAGTATGCTGCCAGCAGCAAGAAAGGCGTGGTCGGCAGCACCGGCACCAGCATTCCCACGATCCCAAGCCCCAGCGCCAGAGAACCCCCGAATATCCAAAGCCTTTTTTTCAAACTTGCGTCTCCCTGCTTTGTTCATTTTGGAAAGCGCTGCGCGCTGCGGCCCCGGGCCGTTGCCGTAGCCTTTTCGCCCCGGGGCAGGTAAAAACCTTCCGGCGGCGCGCCGTGCCTGCCGGGTTCCCCGAACAAAGCGCGTCGGCATGCCCGAAAAGTCAACGCCAGATCCCCCGGAAAAGCCATCTTCCCCTTGTAATCGCGTTTTGGATTTGCTATAATCCCCAAGGATGCCGGCGTGTCGGAATGGCAGACGAGGAAGACTCAAAATCTTTTGTTGGCAACAACGTGGGGGTTCAAGTCCCTTCGCCGGCACCATAACCGCCGTGAACTGCATGCAGTTCACGGTGGTTTTTTGCGTGGAAGGACCGCTTTTCCATGCAAGCGCTGCGGTTATGATCATGCCCCCGCTTGCGTCTTTTCATCGTCTGTGCCATAATGGGAACAAACGTTTGGTTGAGGTGCGGGATGGACGGGCAGATACGCGTATCGGCGCGGGCGCTGGTGGAATTTTCCATCCACGGGGAAGATATCTTCGCCGTGTCCGCAAAGCAGGATATGCAGGCGGGCGCGAAGGGGCACAGGGCGCGGCAGGGAATGCTGGGCACGGGCTGGCAGGCGGAAGTGCCCGTAAACCTTGCGGCGGAAGCGGAAGGCCTTGCGTTCCTCATCACGGGGCGGATGGACGCCTATTTCGACGCGGACATCCCCGTTGTGGAGGAATTGAAACTCTCCTATTCCACAAGCACAGCCCCGCGGCAGGCTTATCCGGTGCACCGGGCGCAGGCCGTGGTGTACGGGCACATGGTTTGCGCGGAGAAAGCAAAAAGCGGCGCGGTGATCCGCGTGGTATACGTAAGCGAAACGGGTATAGAGCAGGCGTGTTTTGAGGAAGAACTCAGCGCCGAAGCGCTGTGCGCGGAATTTTCGGCGCTTCTTCTTGCGTTTGCCCGGTGGGAAGCCGTACAGCAGCGGCATAGGGCGCTGCGGGACGAGAGCCTTGCCCGGCTGCCGTTTCCGTTTGCCCAATACCGCCCCGGCCAGCGGGAGATGGCCGTGCAGGTGTTCACCGCCATCCGCAGCAAAAAACGGCTGTTTGCCAGCATGCCCACCGGCACGGGCAAATCCGCCGCGGTGCTGTATCCGGCGCTCAAAGCGCTGGGCCAGGGGCTGACGGGGCAAATCTTTTACCTCACCGCGCGCACCACCGCCCGGCAGGCGGCCTTGCAGGCGCTGGCGCTGATGCGGGAGAAGGGCATGCACGTGCGCAGCCTGACCCTAAACGCCAAGGAAAAGCAATGCCCGGGCTTCAGCCGCTGCCACCCCGATTTCTGCCCGCGCGCCAAGGGGCATTTCCTAAGGCTTCCCCTGGCGCTGGATGATATGATGCAAACGACCGACTGGAACGGCCAGGCGGTTTGCGATATGGCGGAGAGGCATTGCTTGTGCCCGTTTGAGTTTGCCCTGACGCTGTGCGAAATTGCGGACGTGGTGATCTGCGACTATAACTACGTGTTTGATCCGATCGTGCGAATCAAGCGGATTTTTGAGTGGCGCACCGACCTGACCCTGCTGGTGGACGAAAGCCACAACCTGGCGTCCCGGACGCGGGACATGTTATCCGGCGAGAGCGACGGAGACTATCTGCGCGGCTACCGTACAGCGCTTGGGCGCGCCGCCGGGCGAAAAGGGCCGCTGTATAAGGCGGTGAGCGGCGCGCTGCACGCGCTGCGGGCGATCCCCATGGAGGATGGGCTGGAGGAAACACAGCTGCAAGCCCTGCCCGACGGCCTGCTGCCCGCAATGCAAACGCTTTTGGATGCGGTGATGGAGGCGTTTGCCGCGCCGCCGCCCGGCGAAGCCGGCGGCGCGCTGGGCGACCTGTTTTTATCCGCCGTCGGGTTCGTGGCCGCGGCGGAAGGCGATCCGGCAAACACCGCCATCCTGTGCCGGCGGCAGGGAAAGGAAAGAGCCGTAAAGCTTTTGTGCCTGTCGGTGGCGGAGCATTTGCACGAAATGACGAGAAAGCTGTCGGGAACCGTGTATTTTTCCGCCACGCTTTCGCCCCTTGCCGCCATGCGAAAGCTGTTGGGCGGCGGGGAGGACGACGCGTGCTTTGCGCTGCCCTCGCCGTTTCCGCCCGAAAACCTGCTGGTGCTGCGCCACAAGGCGGACACGCGGTTTGCGCTTCGCCGGGACACGGCCGCCGCGGTGGCCGGGGCCATTGTGCAGGCCTTCGCCGCCAAGCCCGGCAAATATATCGCCTATTTCCCCAGCTACGCGTACCTGCGGCTGGTTGCAGGGGAGCTGCAGGCGATCGGCCCCGCCCTGCCGCTGCTCACCCAGCAGGCCGGGATGGCGGACAACGACAAAGAAGCGTTTCTGGCGCGCTTCACCGCGGACCGCGAACCGCTGCTGGGCCTTGCGGTGCTTGGCGGCGTGTTTGCCGAGGGGATTGACCTGCCGGGCGAACGGCTGCTGGGGGTGATGGTGGTGGGCGTGGGGCTGCCCATGCTGTGCCTGGAGCAGGAAACGCTCCGCCGTCGGTACCAGGAAACCTTGGGCGACGGCTTTGCCTACGCCTACCGGTACCCCGGCATGCACAAGGTGCTGCAGGCCGCGGGCCGCGTCATCCGCTCCGAAACGGACCGGGGCGTGGTGCTTTTAATCGACAACCGGTATTTCAACCGCGAGACCCTTGCCCTGTGCCCGCCGCACTGGCGGTTTGAGGGAGACACGCTTTCCTCGTTCTGGGCGCACGCGGGGGCACGATCCCCGGAGAACGGATAAGCCGTTTCCCCCATGCCGGCTCGCGTTGCCGCAACCACGCGCCCTATTGTCAGAAGTCGCGTACGGAGTATAATGGATTTGCTGCGGCAGGGGAAAATATCGGGGAAAAGGTGGCGGTGGATGTGGGGGCAGGTCTATCGGAGCGGCTGCCCAGGTGCGAGCGCTGCATCCTGGCCGAGAACGCGCTGGAGTGCATCTGGACGTATGATACCGCGGCCGGACGGTTCACTTACGTCAGTCCGGCGGTGCAGCGGCTGATGGGATACACCGTTGACGAAACGATGAACCTGTCGCTTGCGGCGCTATTATCCGTGGATTCCCTGCAAAAAGCGAACGAGACCATCGAAACCCTGCTGGCCCGTTACCGGCAGGGGGAACGGCAGGAAAGCATGCTGACGCACTGCGGCGATTACATGCTGCGCTGCAAGGACCAGACGGAAAAGCAGGCGGAAATCACCGCGAAGCTCCTGCGCAACGAGGAAACCGGCGCTTTGGAACTGCTGGGGATCACGCGGGACATAACGCAGCGCAAAGAACTGGAACGGCAGCTGCATGAGGCGATCGAGAACCAAAACGCGATGATCCGGCGCCTGAGCGATTCTGAGAAAACATCCAAGGTTCTCGCGGAAGAACTGCTCCGTAAAAACCAGATCCTCCTCAACCAGGCCACCCGGGACAGCCTGACCGGTGCGTATAACCGGTTTCACTTCGACCGCAAGGTGGCTGAAGAAGCGAACCGCTGCCAGCGGTACCGGCAGCCGCTCTCCATCGCGCTGTTTGACATTGATAATTTCAAGGAGATTAACGATACCCGCGGGCACCAGAGCGGCGACGACGTTTTGAGCAACATCGTCGGCCTGATGCAGCAGTGCATCCGCATCTACGATACCTTGGCCAGGTGGGGCGGAGACGAGTTTATTCTGCTGATGCCGCAGACCAGTCTGCGCGAGGCCACGGTCGTATCCGAAAAAATCAGGCAGGAAATCGAAAGCGTTTCCTACGGAACGCCGGAGAAACCGGTCACGGTGAGCATCGGCGTTGTGGAGCTATTGCAGGGCGAACAGGCGGAGAGCTGGTTTCGGCGTGTGGATTACGCGCTGTTCCGTTCCAAAAGCGAAGGGAAGAACCGCGTGACGGCGATGGATTGGGAAACCTCGCTTCCGTTTATGCAGATCAGACTGGAGTGGAAGAGCAGCTGGGAATGCGGCCATCCCGCAATCGACGGCCAGCATAAAAAGCTGGTGACGCTGGGCAACCGTCTGCTGAGCACGGCGCTCGTGGACCTGCAAAGCAAGGAAGCGGCTGACTCGCTGGACGCGCTGATCCTGCACATTCAGCAGCATTTCGCGGACGAGGAACGCGTGCTATGCGAACTTGGATATCCGGGCCTGGATGAGCATGCGAAAATACATCGCGCGCTTCTCAAACAAACGGAAGCGCTCTTATCCCAGCACCGGCTTGGGAAATTGAAGCCTTCCGCGATATTCACCTTTCTCCTGGACGAAGTCGTGATGGGGCATCTGCTGCGGGAGGATATCCGCTTCTTCCCGTATACGAAACGCAGCGGAACCGGCGTATCCGCGCTGCGAAAGCGCGAAGAATAGAAACGGAGGGCACGGACTATGGCGCTTACGAAAAAGACTTACAAAAACAACGGCAGCAGAACGGGCATGGCGCGGCTTACGGAGGGCATCGCATATTCCACGGTCGGCGGCGAGAAAACAAAGCTGTCCATCCTGCGGCCGTGGGAGGAAGCGGCGCGTTATCCGCTGGTGGTGTTCGTACAGGGCAGCGGGTGGACCACACCCAACCTCGGGTATGAAATACCCCAGCTGGCGCATTTGGCGCAGCGCGGGTTTGTGGTTGCCACGCTCTGCCACCGCGACGCTACGGAGGGAAACCCCTTCCCCGCCTTTTTGCAGGACGTGAAAACGGCGATCCGTTTCCTGCGCGCATACGCGGCGGAATACAGCGTCGATCCCGAGCACGTATGCATCTACGGCACCTCGTCGGGCGGCAACACCGCTTTGCTGGTGGGTGCGACGGGCAACGATCCCCGTTTTGAAACCGAAGAGTACGCGGGCGTTTCC
>CAYRPW010000012.1:0-1047 GCA_964426145.1 uncultured Oscillospiraceae bacterium | reverse complement strand
ACTGCGTGGCAGCCTGTTTCGGGCCTACGGATTTGACCATGATCCCGGATATCCAAAACCCGCTGGACCCCGTATTCGTGGGCCTGAGCGGCGGCCGCGACCCGCGCGCGGTGCTCAAAGAGATGAGCCCGATTTTCTATGTGAGCGAGGACGCTCCCTTCCCGCCCTGCGTGATCGCCCACGGCACGGCAGACGACGTGGTGCCGTATTTTATGGCGAAGTCCATGGCGGAGAAGCTTGCCGCCTGCGGCAAGGAAGTGCGGCTTCTGACCGTGACCGGCGCTCCGCATGAGGACACCTTCTGGAGCTGGCCGCTGATCGAAGATATTTACGCCTTCATCCGGGAGCATATCTAGCCGCTTCGCATTCCAGTACCGCTTGCGCAAGGTGAGGTGAAAATCGTGATCAGGCAGGCGTCCGCCCCGGATACCGGCGTTGTTGCCAGACTCGCGCTAATGCTCTGGCCAAGCCATACGCAGGAGGAGCTGGAAGCGGAATTCGCGTCCGTTTTGCGCGCGGAAACCAGCGCGGTGTTTTTGTACGCAGTCGACTTGCAGGCCGTCGGGTTTGCGCAGTGCCAGCTGCGCGGCGATTATGTGGAAGGCACGAAATCAAGCCCCGTGGGGTATCTGGAAGGGATCTATATTGCAGAGGAATACCGGCGCCGCGGGATGGCACGGGAGCTGCTTCACCGCTGCGAACAATGGGCACAGGAAAAAGGCTGCGCCGAGTTTGCCAGCGATTGTGAACTGGATAACCGGGAAAGCATTGCGTTTCACATGCATGCAGGGTTTTCGGAGGCCAACCGCATCGTTTGCTTTGCAAAACGGTTATAAGGTTTTTACAGGCTTTCGGGTTCGCAAACCTGTGCATCAAATCAGAGGTATTCGTCTGGTGAGTCTGCTATGCTTTGATCATCGGGAGGGGATGCTGTGGTATGGCTGGAACGGCTTAACCGGGCGATGGACTACATCGAGGAACATCTGGAGGATACGATCAGCTATGTGGAGGCAGCCAAGCTTACGTGCTGCTCGACATACCATTTCC
>CAYRPW010000011.1:0-16370 GCA_964426145.1 uncultured Oscillospiraceae bacterium | reverse complement strand
GGTTACTTTTACGCGCGTGACAAAAAAATTATACATGAAAGGGGGGTGTAACGTATGCCTCGTAAGAGTAAAGAGCAGCTAGCGCTTGCGCGGATAGGCAAAAAGGCTAAGGAGAGAATTGAAAACTATCTGCATGACGGACATGTGCTACAGTCCTCGGATGTGGAGCTTATAAACCTTTATGCGGAGACGTACCAGTTTTACTGGCAGTTAAAAAAAGAGTTGGATGGAAAACAGTTGCTGATGGAATATACCAACAAGGCCGGAGCGACAAATCTGATCAAAAACCCGCTTGCGATAGAACTGACAAAAACGGTTCAGGTTCTCAATAATCTTTTACGCTCTCTCGGGTTGACGCCTGCGCAGCGAAAGGAGTTTGCAGATAAAGGGTTCATACCGAAAGAGGGCGGAGAAAAAAATGAACCAGACATCGAATCAAGTCAAGACGATTTTGAAAAATTCTGACAGCCGCGAGATACTTGAACGCATTGAGGTTTCGGATTGCTATAAATACGCAAGCGACGTGATCGGCGGCAGAATAACCGCTGGCAAAAAAGTAAAGCAAAGCGGACAGCGGTTTATGAACGATCTTGACCGCTCAATGTATGATGGCAGGTACCCATGGGCGTTTGATATTGAAAAGGCATATAGACCGATAGATTTTACTGAGAAATTTCTGGTTCCAACGAAGGGCAACTATGATAAGATGAAGCTGCTGCCTTGGCAGCACTTTGTTGAAGGAAACCTGTACGGATGGGTGAGCCGACAAACGGGATATCGGCGCTTTCGCGAAGGGCTGATATTTGTTGGCTCGGGCAATGGGAAAAGCACGATGATTGGCGGAATCGTACCATTTGCTTTAGCAAAGGACGGCGAACGCGGAGCGGAAGCTTATTGCCTTGCCAACTCGCGTGACCAGGCAAACATCATACTCGGTTCATGCAAGGGGCAGATAGAGTCGTCTCCACTGCTGAATAAGCACTTTCGCACAACGACAAAGGGTATATACTTTGACCCGACAAAAAGCTGCTGTGAGGTGCGGTCATCCGAGAGCAAAACGCTGGACGGTCTCAACGTGCACCTTGGTATATTCGATGAGGTGCAGGATTATGAAGATTATAAGTTGATCAACAGAATCAAGAAAAAAGGGAAGAAGCGGAGGCAGCCGCTTTTTTTGTTTACATCGACGCTAGGGACCGTGATTGACGGGCCGCTGATGGATTACTACATACTCGGCGGTCAGGTCCTTGATTTTTATAGCACGGGCGGTAACGCGCAAGACAGCGCAGCGCCGATTGCACGGCGGGCAGCGGACAGGATGTTTGTGTACATTGCAGAGATTGACGAAGGCGACGATCCAAATGATACAGAATGCTGGATAAAAGCTAACCCGTCGTTGGGAGGATTGCTGCTGCTGGATGACCTGATAGACGAATGGGAACGGTGCAAGGTGATACCGCAGGAGCGATCGGACTTTATCAATAAGCAGCTAAACGTTTTTACGCAGGTGGACGAGCTCTCCTTCCTGGACGCGCCGACAATACTGAAAAACAACAGATCGCGTGCCATTGAAACGCTTAAAGGGATTAGTTGTTATGGCGGGTTTGATCTTGCGGAATCAGAGGACTTTACATCGGCGTGCCTTGAATTTCCGCTATCTGAAAACTATTTTTTTGTGCATGAGCATTCGTGGGTACCGCTGAAAAAGGTAAAAGCAGACCATGAAAAGTTGGACTGGAAACGTCTTGAGAATGCGGGCGTGCTGACTATCGTCGATACGGACTATGTAGAATATGAGCTCGTTTTGAAATGGTTTTTACAGCAACGCGAAGTGTTCTCAATTGACAGCATTGGGTTTGACCCGGCAAAGGCTTTTATGCTGGTAAATGCGATGCGCGAAAAAGGGTTTGTTTTAAACGACGTCAGGCAGGGCGAGCTTACATTGACAGCGCCGATGGACCATTTAAAAGAGCGGTTTATTGATGGTAAGATCATCCACAACAACAACCCGATGCTTTATTGGTATTTGGGGAATGTGAAGCTTACAAAGCGCGGAGCGAACGCGACATACATGCCGACCAAGCAACACAAGTTTAGAAAGATCGATGGATTCATGGCACTGCTGGATGCGCATACCGAGTGGATGCGAAAACATCCGCTTATAATCCCGCCAGACAAAAAGCTTGCAACGGTGATCAAGCTGGAAGATAGGAGATGATGAATATTTGGGCATTATAAACAGCCTGTTCGGACGGCGTAAGAATAAGCAGGCCAGAGCAAAGCCGGCCGTTAAAAAGGCGGCCGTTAAAACGCCGTCCGGCACGAAGAAACTGCCGTATTCAAATTCGTTTCTGCCACGGTTCCTGAGGAGCGATTATACCCTCCAGAACAGCGAGCTGATCTTCTCAGCGGTTTCGAGAAGGGCAAACGCGCTTTCCGCTATGCCGATCCAGCTGTACAGGGGAGCGCGGCAGGTAAAAAGCCCTCTGAACGACCTGGTAAACGCAGAACCAAACTCGTACATGACATCATGCCAATTCTTCAAAACGCTGGAGACTTGCTGCTGCACAGAGGGCAACGCGTACGCGATCAAGGTTTTTGATTCGGACGGTACGTTGTCGGGCTTGAAGTGCCTTGATCCGCTGCGTGTGACGCCGGTGCTTGAAACGGATTCAGGCGAACTGTGGTATAGGATCATGCCAGAAACAGGCCCCGTGTACTATCTGCATGGCTTTTATGTCATCCACATCCCGTTTCTCAGCTCAAACGGCATAAAAGGCGTAAATCCAGTGCAGGTTTTGCTTAACACATTAACCTACAACGATGAGATTCACACGTTCAGCGCCTCGCAGCTCGAAAAAGGCGTGAACGCTCAGATAGTCGTTGAGGCCCCGGCGAACCTTGGGGAAGCGCAGCGGAAAGAAACTATAGACGTTTTAACCCAAACGTACAAAGACACAGGCGGCAACATCCTTTTGCTTGAATCAGGGCTAACAGCAAAGACGTTGAACATGTCGCCGGTGGATTCAAAACTGTTTGAGGTTGAAAAAATATCGCGAGCCAAGGTTGCTATGGTCTACAACATACCGCCTCATTTGCTGGGAGACTATGCGGATGTATCGTTCAATTCCCAAGAACAGCAGATGCTTGAATTCCTCATGCTGACCATGCTGCCGATCGTGACAGCGTATGAGCAGGAACTTAACCGAAAGCTGCTGACGCAGGAAGAACGTCGGCGCGGCATGAAGTTTAAGTTCGATATGGACGCGATTTTGAGAGCCGACGCGAAGTCAAGGGCAGAAGTGCATCAGATTTCAGTCCGGGGCGGGTTTGAGAAACCGAACGAGGCAAGAGCGGACTACGGGCGCGACAGCGTCCCGGAGGGTGATGAGCTGCTGGTGTCAAGAGATCTGACTACTCTCAAATGGCTCATAAAAAACCCTGATAAATCAACAAATTCACAAGGAGGCAGAAATGGCGAACAACAATAAAAGCCTGTATGGCATGTGGCTTGAAGCCCATAAAAAGGGCATGTTACCACCCGAGTGGCGGCTTGCCCATAACTTTTTGACATGGGCGACGGCCAACGGCTACAAAGTGGAGCACGGATACAAGGGCGAATTCACGCCGGGCAATCTCAAGCTGGCCGCAGATAACGCAAAATGGCCAGCAGCAACCGCCGAATCAATAATAGCCGACATTAATGCAACGGTGGTCGGCGTGGATTTCGCGAGCGGGCCGGACAAGACCGTGATCAGCTACATCAAAAATGCTGACAATCTGGTCAAGACTAAAAAGCTGGAGGACCTGAAGAAGCTGGCGGCAGATATGGAAGTGGACATAGGCGGAGCCACAACAAAAAAAGAGATTGCCACGCTGATTGTAGCGAAAGGAGGCGCTGAAGATGCTGGCGAATAGGCAGACGCTTGCGGCCGGCGTCGCAACAGAGTTTCTGTTCGACCGCTTTGCATCAAATATGGTGCTGGTGAAAAACGAAACGGCGGGCGCAGTTCTATTCTGTGACGGAAATTTCGATGCGGATGAAGCGGCCAGCATACCGGCGTTTTCGTGGCAGACGTTTAACATCGCCGTGAAGATAGGTGATGATACACCAAAGTATACGATCAAGGCCGACGTGGCCGGTGCGGTTGAGATTGACTTTGGCTCTGCCGTCATGGGCACCCTCTGCTATCCGGCGTATGACGCGGCTGGGATGATACCGCATACGCTGGAAGTTGAGGCTGGCGATGATACCACGCTCACGGCAACGCTTGTCCGTCTGCATGGAGAAACGCTTGATCTGGACACGCCTGTACTGCTGACGTCCGGCGCGACGGTGTTCATTGGCGACGTGATTCAGTTTGACGCGGCGTCAACCGACGAACACTGCGATCCTGTGCTTAGCATCAATGGCGAAGAGGTCGCGCTTGACGAAGGCGCAGCGACATATACCATATCGGGCGAGACGGCGGCAGAAACCGAGGCTGTGCCGATCGAGTACGAACTGACGCTGACGATCGGCGACGATACGACGCTGACGGCGCAGCTTATCCGTGAGCGCGGCGCATTAGAGGACCTGGAAGAGCCGGTTGAATTGGAGGATGGCGCGACGATCTACGGCGATTCTATCATCAAATTCACCGCAACATGCACGGCTGAGCTGCATCATGTCGTTTTGACCGTCAACGAGGCCGAACAGGTGCTTACCGAAGACAGTGTGAATTATGAAGTCGACGGTGACACAACGGCGGTCACTGCCTCCGTGGCAGATTAGGCGGCGCGGTATGGATAAGAAATTGATGGACGAAGCCAAGATATACGGCATAAACGCCAGTCAATATAATTTACTGCCGCCGCGCCGGCGCGAAAGCATGCTCAGGAAAGATGTGGACCGCGCCAAAGCACGGACCATAAAGAAAGGGGACACAGATGGAAAGCGAGCCTAAAATGGTTGAAGCAAATACGTGGGAAGAATTTAGGGCGACGGGTTTGCTTTGGTGGATAAACACAATCTTGCATATGTTCGGGTGGGCTATCGTTGCCGATGTTGAAGCGGACGATGACGGCAAGTATGGCGACAACTGCAACATCAAAAAAGTATATCCTGCCCGCGTAAAATTTCGCGGCTTTGATGTGAAGAGCAATACGGATGGATATATCAAAGTCAGTAAATTTTTGAAAGAAAACGCTGCCGTGCTCGATGCAGAAGCGCGAGAGTAAGGAGAATATATTTATGGACAGAATTGACAAACTCAAAGCACTAAAGGCAACGCCGATAAATCCAGAATCGGACATTGCCTTGATCAACCAATACGCACATAAGGAGCTCACGCCGGAAGGCGTTTTTTGTTTCCCTATTGTTCTCTGTGACAACGACGTTGACCGCGACATCGAGCAATTCACAAAAGCCAGCCTTGACAAGCTTGCAAAGCTCTTCATTGGCAAGAGCGGCATTCTGGATCACTGCTGGTCGGCTGAAAAGCAAGTCGCGCGTTTGTACCGTTGCGAGACAGAGGAATTAAGCGAAAAGAACTCGCTTGGGGAACCGTTGATCGTCTTGCGCGGAAGCGCGTATATGCTCAGAAACGACGCCAACACGCCTTTGGTCGAAGCGATCGAGGGCGGCATAGTCAAAGAGGTGTCCGTTGGTGCATCTATGCAAAAACGCACCTGCTCGATTTGCGGCCAGCCGCAAAAGCTTAATTTTGCAACATGGCTGCATCAATGTGAAAACGGCCACATCAAGGGTGAAAAGTACGACGGGAAGCTCTGTTTTGGAAAGCTTGAAGAGCCAAAAGAGGCATATGAGTTTTCTTTCGTGGCCGTCCCGTCCCAACGCGGCGCAGGTGTCACCAAAGGCGTTGAAAACCTTGGTGATGCGGTCGAGCTTTTGAAGTCCGAAGACATCGGCAACGTCAGACCTGATGACTTAAAAGCCATCGGGCAGAAGATCCAGCTCGCATTAACTGATGACGCTGAGCGAAACGAACGGGCGAGAATCATCGCTGAAAATCAAAAATTTATTAAGGAGAAGAAAGAGAATGGCTAAAGTTACACTGTTTGACCTTAAAGAAAAAATGGCAACGCTGCAGGCGCAGATTGCAGCTGATGCGGAGTGGATCGCGGAGAAGGCGGCGGACCCGACGACCACCATGGAGGACATCAACGCGAAGAAAACGCACAGGGACGACATCGCAGCGCGGTTTGATCTGCTGAAAACCCAGCACGACGAAATGGAAGAGCAGCAGCGCGCAGCCGTGGCAATGAAAGCCGGACAGGGCGGCGGCATGACCGAAAAAGACGTGCTGGTAAAAACCAAAGCGGCGTTCTATCGCGGCGTGGCTTTCGGCGACAAGGAAGGCGTCAAAAAAACCTATGCTGGCCTTGGCGCTATCCCGGCCGGCTCTGCCGATTTGGGCAGCGGTTCGAATCTGCTGCCGTCCACGCTTTCAAGCGAGCTGATCACGGAACCGTTTGAAGAGAACAGCTTGCGCACGGTTGAGGAAACTTCCCAGATTGCAGGCCTTGAGGAACCGCGCCTGACGTTCGACATTGACGATGACGATCTGCTTGAAGATGTCGTTGACGCTGAAACGGCCAAAGAGATCGAATTGGCGTCTGACACCGTTGTTTACCAGCGGCTCAAGACCAAGGTGAAGGTGAAGGTTGCTGATACAGTTGTGTACGGCACTGATACGAACCTTGTTTCTGCGATTGAGAGCGGGCTGAAATCTGCGCTTGCGCGGAAGGAAAAGCTCCGTGCGTTCGCAAAGTCTGCCGATGACGCTCACAAGCACATGTCGTTTTACATGGTTGGCATCAAGGGTGTGACTGGCGCAAGCGTGGTAGCGGCCATCATGGCAGCTCTCGGTGATCTGCCTGACATTTTCCGCGCCAACGCCAAGGTCGTAATGCGTTCTGCCGACTGGTACACCTACGTGCAGACGCTTTCCAACACGGCAGGCGAACTGTTCACCGCGAAGCCGGAAGAGGTTCTCGGCGTGCCGGTTGTTTTCAACGACAGAGCCACGATTCCGATCATCGGAGACTTCCGGTACTCAAAGCAAAACTATGAGCCGGTTGCGGTGCTGGATTCTGACAAAGACATCGACACCGGCATGTACATGTACGTGCTCACCGCATGGGGTGATCACCAGATCAAACTTGCAAGCGCGTTCCGTTTGGCGGTTATCGCAGTGGCCGTCATTGGCGGTATTGCAACAGCAGAGACGGCGGCGGCGCTTGCTGGTGAAGACCTGACGGCGGTTGGCGTGTTCAACACGGATGATGACAACAAGCCGACGAGCGGCATCACCTATCTGTGGCAGTACGACAACGCCGGAACGTGGACGAACCTGACCGACGCCTACGTTGGCTATAACACAGCCACGCTGACCACGGTGAATGCTCAGGACGAAGATGTAGCGTTCCGCTGCGCGGTCACGTACGGCGGCGTCACGGCTTACACGAACTTCATCACAATGAGCTGACGATAAAAGGAGGGAGGGCGCACATGTTATTAATCGCTACGTTAAAAGACTACATCGGGATGCCGCCGGATGCAGCGGACACTATTGCAGAGCTTTGCCTGAATGCGGCGAAGTCAAAAGCAAGAGCGGCGGACATTCCGGACTTTCAGAATAACGCGCATTACGATTTGTTTCTGTGCGCCCTCGCTTCATGCTGGTACGACAACAGGGGCATGACGTTCGCCGGCAACGGAAACGTGTCTGCCCAAGAGAACGCCCAGAAACTCATAAACTCGTTTGTGCTTGAGCTTCGGTATGCAGAAGAAGATGAAGCGCTGCTGACAATAACGGCGGGCGAAGATACGATTGTAAGCGTTGTTGACAGCGACGGCAATGAATACGAGGACGGCGCGGCTATCATAGTCGGGACGGTGCTGACAATCACGGTCACGGCTGGAGAGGGGTATGCCTTATCGACGTTTACTGTCAACAACGTGGACGCCGAATCGCCTTATGAGCACACCGTATCTGGTGATGTAAACATCGCGACAGCGGCGACCGAAGAGGGTGAGTAAATGGCTAAAGAAGCGAACGCCGGTGAACTGCGAACCAAAGTCGTTGTTGAAAGTCTCGCCGAAACACCTGATAACGAAGGATACGCTACGGAAACATGGACAAACGTATTCGGTACCGGAAAGATATACCGCGTAAAATGGGTGAATGTTCACGGCGTAGAAGTTTACGAAGCTATGCGGATGGATCTTAATGAACCCGCCACGCTTACGGCCAGATATAGTTCGCTCATCACATCAGAATGCCGAATACTTCACGCTTCAGATGCGAACAAAACGGCGGCAGAAAAAGCAAAGTTGTGCTATGAGATCATCAGCATCAATGATGTTGAAAACCGTCATCAGTGGCTTGAGATCAAAGTGAAAAGGCAGGTGAGCGCAAAATGAGCATAGAATCGCGTATCGACACAGCACTAACATCTTTCGGGTACCCAATTAAAGCCGATACGTACAAAGGGGATGAAAAGACGTACTTTGTTTTCAATCTTGACACGTTCGGCGATGACCACGGCGACAACAAGCCGCAGCATGAGATAGCGCTTATCCAGGTGCATTTTTTTTGCCCGGTTGGCGTAAACAGCGTTTTAACGCGAAAAAGCATAAAGAAAAAGTTGTTTCAGGCGGGGTTTGGATATCCGGGCATGACGGATGCCAGCGACGACACCGGCCAGCACTGGGTTTTTGAAGTCGACGCGGTGGAAGGGGTTGACCTTACGTGATCTATACTACAGGCCTCGAAGAGTGCGAGCTTTTTTTAGACGAGTTGGCGAACATTCCGGAGGATGTTATCTATGACATGCTGGAAGCGGAAGCTGAAATAGTCGTTGAGGCGCAAAAAAAAGAGCTCGATACGCTCGGATTAGTAAGCGCAGCCGCCACGATGAGGGATTCCATAAAGGCTGACAAAAAGAGGCGCAATCAAGGGCAGGTGCGCTATATCAATGTTTATCCTCACGGGGTTCATCATCTTTACAGGGCACGTGTCACAACCAAGAAATATAAACGCAGCAAAAGCGGTCGAACTTACACCTACGGCGGTGGCGTGAAAAAATCAAATAACGCCGAGGTCGCGTTCATCCATGAGTTCGGCGCTCCGTCGCGAAACATTCCGGCAAAGCAATGGATGCGCAAGGCGAACGAAAAAGCCGCTCCCGCTGCATCCGAGGTGGCGGCAAAAGTATTACACAACTGGCAAGACAGCCTATAACCACAACAAGAGGCCAATGGCCTTTTTAATTTAATAAACTAAGGAGGTTTATAAAACATGGCAGGATTCGGAAGCGAATATGCACGGTTTCTTCCGTTCAAAACGGACGATACAATTTCGGCGGCCCCGACGTATGACACACCTGTATCGCTTGGCCCGCTGGTGACGGGCAATCTGGCGATAACAAACGCGATGGGTGAGCAGTACGGCGATAACAAGCTGCAGGAGCGGATCGACAAATTCACATCAGGCGCTATTCCGATGGAGGTGACTGACTTACCGAAAGTGTCAGCCGCATCTGTATTCGGGGCAACGTACACCGAAACAAACAACAAGCTCGATTACGGGGTTGATGATGTCCCGCCGTATGGCGCATTGCAGTACATCAGGAACATCGTCAGAAATGGTGTCGAGATTTTCGAAGCCATTCATTACACCAAAGCAGTGGCAGCGCGTCCGGGCGACAACGCGCAAACGAGGTCAGGCTCCATTACTCTCCAAAACACAACGATCAACTGGACGATCATGGCACCGATTTATGCGGGAGTAAAGTGGCAATACACGGCAGAGTTTGCAACAAAAGACCTTGCTATCGCATTCCTTGATCTGATCGGAGGTACAAACTCGATCATTGGCGGTACAGCTGAGGTCGAAACGGTTGGAGCTGCCGGTGAAGACCTCACGGCAGATGCGATATTCAGCGATGAAGAAAACGCGCCGGATACTGGCATCACGTATCTGTGGCAGTATTTTAACGCTGGCGTGTGGACAGACCTGACATCTTCGTACACCGGCTACAATACTGACACATTGACCACTGTGGATGAGCAGGATGAGGATGTGGAGTTCCGCTGTGCCATAACCTACAATGGCATGACAGTCTACACAAACAGCTTGATCATGACCTGATTGAAACAATGATATGGGGGGCTTCGGCCCCCTTTATCGTCGTTAAAGGAGCGGAGGATATGGACGAAAAAACGAGCGAAAAAAAGAAAGTGATAATCATCGGGACAGCCCGTGGGACGAGCGCGGTGATCGCGGACACGGAATACTTTTTTCTATATGACGGGAATGCCCTTTTCAAGATACAAGAAGAATTCGGCCCGTGCGTTCTGCCGGAGCTATCAATTAAAGAGTCTAACGGCGTAAAGAACATTTTGCGTGTCAGCGAGATATTAACCGAATGCGCTGCGCAGAAATGCAAGAAATACGGGATAACCGACGCGCCTGTATTCAAAAAAGAGGAGTTTTTACAACTTGACATTGCGCCTTACATGTTTCTCGAGCTGCAAAAGGTCTGCGGCGACGCGGCAGATATCGGCTATGTCCGGGAGATAAAAGGCGAAACCGAGGAAGTGGATCTCATTTTACTTAAACATCAAAAAAAAACGGGTACAAGCGAGCCATCTACATCCAAAACGGGATAATCGTCGGACTGTCAGCAGAGGAAACCATGGAGATGAATCCGGGCGTTATGAACGACCTGGTAACAATGTATGAAAAGAATCATAAGCGGGAGGAAAAAAGATGAGCGGGTTTACGTTTAGAAACCGCATGTTGAAAATTGACATCGCGGGGGCGGAGTTTGAAATCGAGATCGACGCTAAAAAAAATGAGCTTATGCGGACGGGCGGGCCGTTGGTGCTTGGGGCTGCCAATGACTATAAAGATGGCAAGAAAACCGAAAGCGAAGCGATAAGCGTTTGCAAGGAATACATCAACGAAGTTCTTTGTGACGATGGCGCTTACGGTAAAATATTCAAAGACAGAACGCCCGATCTTCGCGACTGCCTTGACATAATAACCTACGTCGTAAATGAAATAGCCGCATTCAATCAGGCAAATGCTATGAACGCAAAACAGCGCGTTCTTCCATTCCCGATGAACTGATATGGAGCCGCGCGAGAAAATAAAATGCCCTTACTGCGGATACAAGATGCCGGTGGAGCGCAATAAAACAGCGGTCTGCAAAGGCATTTTTGTTAAATGCAAAGGACGAAACTGCGGAAAGGTATTCGAAATTATTATCAATAAGGACAACTAGTGCCTGAGTGCCGATGTTCGAGAAAGGGTGAGGATATTGGCACAGCGTACTGTTTCAACCCGAATCGCGATAGATGGCGAAGCTCAATATAAACAAGCCGTCACGACCATCAATGCCGAACTCAAAAAATACGGGTCTGCCCTTGGGCTTGTTGACAGCCAATATAAAACGAACGCGAACAGCATAAAGGCGCTGACGGCGAGGCAGAAAGCTCTGTCTGACTTACAGGCCGTACAGACGACTAAAATAAAAGAGCTGAACGCGGCCTACAAGAATGCCCAGTCAGCCGTTGATGCGTATAGGGATCGCAACGAGGAGCTCACCAAAAAGATCACAACCAATGAAGCGGCTCTCGAAAAGCTCAAAAATACCGAGGGCGACACCACCGATCAGCAGAACAAGCTTACCGCAGAAACTGAAAAACTTAGGGGGCAGCTGGCCGAGAACGAGGCGAGGCTTACTGCTGCCGAAAAAGGCACCAACGATTGGCAGACCTCTCTTAATAAGACTCAGGTCGAGCTAAATAAGACCAACGAAGAGATCAAACAGAACGACAAGTACCTGGGAGAGGCCAAAAAAAGCACCGATAAGACTGCGACGTCAATAGACGAGTTTGGCAACAAAACCAAGAAATCAAAAGACAGCCTTGAAGCGCTGTCTACCGCTCTTGTATCTGCCGGAATAGTCAGAGGCCTTAAAGAGCTGGCCGATGCTTTCATAGCCTGTGCTGAGGCTTCCGTCGCATACGAAAGCGCGATGACCGGCGTTGAAAAAACCACTGATTTGACGGATGCAGAATTGTCCGCGATGTCGGACTCTTTCAAACAGCTGTCAAGCGACATACCCATGACAGCCGCCGAACTGGCCGGGATTGCGGAGAACGCCGGGCAGCTGGGCATTTCTAAAGACTACATCGTTGACTTTACCGCTACAATGGCCGATCTGGGTGTGGCAACGAACCTTTCCGGCGAGCAAGCGGCGCAGACATTCGCAAAGTTTGCCAACATCACGGGCATGGCTCAGGAGGACTTTGAGCGCCTTGGGTCTGCCGTTGTGGCATTGGGTAACAATAGCGCTACGACCGAGGCAGATATAGCGGACATGGCGCTGCGGCTGGCCGCTGCAGGTACGCAGGCCGGGATGTCTCAAGCGGATGTTGTCGCGCTGGCAGCGGCCATGTCATCGGTCGGCCTTGAATCTGAGGCAGGCGGCACGGCGTTCAGCAAGACGATCAACATGATGACCACAGCCGTTGAAACCGGAAGCGAGCAGCTGACGGATTTTGCAAACGTGGCCGGCATGAGCGCTGAAGAGTTCGCGAAAGCGTATAAAGAAGATGCGGCCGGGGCTCTCATAGCGTTCATTGAGGGCTTGGGAGATACAGAAACGAAGGGTAAAAGCACCATCGTATTGCTGGAAGAGCTGGGGCTTACTGAGGTAAGGTTGCGTGACGCTCTGACTCGTGCAGCCGGTGCCGGCGATCTGTTCCGCGAATCAATAGAACTTGGCAATACGGCGTGGGCTGAAAACACGGCTCTTGCCAGAGAAGCACAGCTCAGATACAGCACAACCGAAAGCCGGCTGAAGCTGCTGGATAACGCTTTCAATCGAGTGAAGGTTACGATCGGAGACCAGCTTAATCCGGCTATGCAGATGTTCATCGACGCTGGGACAGGCGTGCTTGACTGGGTGGATGACTTTATCCAAGAAAATGAGTGGGTTGTTCCGGTTATAACGGGTATCACGGTAGCTCTTGGTATACTGACCGTGGCTATGATTCTTTCATCTACTGTCGTGCAAGGAACGGTCATACCCGCAATTAAGGCAATGACAGCCTCATTGATGGCGAACCCCATTTTTCTTGTTATAACGGCAATTGCGGCGCTGACAGCCGCGCTGATCACGCTCGCCCCTGAGTTGTTTAAGGCTGATGAAGAGAGCAAAAAGCTGGCCGAAAACACAAAAGCTCTTTCAGACGAAATGAACAGCGCAGCTGAAGCACACGAGAAGAATTCTGTCGCTGTGGCCACGCAGGTGACGAATACAGAAACGCTGATGACCAGACTAGATGAACTGGCCACAAAAACAAACCTCACCACGGCAGAGCAGCTATTGCTTGAAGGCACAGTGAAAGAGCTTGCCGAGATGTACCCGGAACTGAACAGTTTGCTTAGCGAGAATACCGCCGAGTTGAGCAAAAGCATCCCTGTACTGAAAAGCCGCATTGAGGCATTAAACGCACAGCAAGAAGCAGAGCTGCAGCGCGACAGGATTATCGAGCTGCAAAGCGAGCAATCCAAAGCTGAGCAGCAATTGGCGGAGAACGAGCGCAAGCGCCAAAAAATACTCGCTGGCCTAACGGATGAACAAAAAGAACTTTACGATTCCGTAAAAGATACAACGAGCGTATCGTCAGGTTATGAGGAGGTTATGTTTTTACTTGACGAAGAATTGCGAGAAGCAGCGTCAAGTATGGTGGCATTGGATGAGGCAGACGCAGCATTGCGAGATAGCCTTGAGTTTACAACGGAATCACTTTTAGAAGAGCAAGAGCAATTCGAAGCCAACGCCGAAACCCTCGCTAAATACGGTATGACGATAGACACTTACAACATAGCGACAGCAGCAATGACCGAGGCGCAAAAAGAGCAGTTCAACCAGATGCTGGTGCTTGAAGGCGAAATGGCCAATCTTGCGGCGGCTTATGATGCGGCATATAATGCGGCTTATGAAAGCATCGATGGGCAAATCGGGTTGTTTCAGACAATGAGCAGCGAAGCAGACCAGAGCATAACCGATCTAATTGCCAGCCTTGATACGCAGATTACTTATATGGACACCTACGCCGAAAACATCAACAAAGCGATGGAAAAAGGCGTTGATAAAGGTCTTGTCCAACAACTGTCTGACGGGTCGGAAGAGTCGGCGAAGATTCTTGCTGCTATCGTGGCGGGCGGAGAAGAAGATATTGCAAGCCTCAATGAAAAGTTCGGGAAAGTCAAAGAAGGCAAAGAAGAATTTTCGAGCACCGTGGCAGACATGGAAACCGATTTCAAGACAAAAATGGATGCCATAGGCAAGGAGCTCGACGGCCTTACAGAGGATATGAATAGATCGGATGAGGCGGCGAAGGCGGCAAAAGACACCGGGGATAGTTACGCATCCGGCTTGAGAAGTAAATGGTCTGACGTTTATAATGCGAACAAATCTCTGGCACGGGCCGCGAACCAAGGCTGGACAGATTATTACCAGCAGCATTCACCGGCAAAGAGAGCCATTGAGGCGGCTGCGCAAACTGCTGACAGCTACGCCATGGGTTTCGAGTCGCGTATCAAGAACATGGAACAAACGACAGGTAAATTCGCGCTGGCCGCAAATGATGCTTACGTGAACACCATGAAAGACGTCACACTTAAAGCCGCGCCGGTGATGTATAACCTGTCCGTATTTCCGCAGAGACAGGCCGAATCTCAGTCCAGAGCGGCAACAAAAGTCGGCGACATCATAGTACAGATTGACGCGCGGGGCATGGTTGTGCGAAGCGAGAACGACATCAAAAAAATATCAAAAAGCCTGGCAAATGAAACACAGCGTAAAATCGCAGCGAGGGGAGGGAAAACGGCTTAATGTATGTATTGATTGATGGGACAGACACGCAGGAATATGGCATGCGTGTCACGGCCATACCGCCGATACAGATAGCGCAAAAACGTGTAGAGCTGCTGACGATCCCTGGTCGGTCAGGGTATTTAACTCAGTGGGACGGGTCGTATGAGGAAATGATAAAGCCTGTTGGCTTTTTCTATCGCGATCCGTTCCCTGAAAGAATCGCGCAGTTTATCCTTGAAGGCAAAACCATTATGTTTTCGAATGAGCCTGACAAGGTATATGACTATCGGTTGGATATCACAACGGATCTGATAAAGACAATATCGACCTGGCATCAGTTCGATGTGCAGTTTATATGCAATCCGATAAAGCGCGAAGCGTCGCCGCAAGAGGTTGCCGCAGTTGAGCCTTTTGCGCTCACCAGCCCGTGTAATCACCCGGCATATCCGACAATTACGCTGACCGGGAGCGGCGACGTGACACTGACAGTGGGCGATCAGGTAATAGAACTGACAGACATTGGCCCGGAAATCGTGATCGACGGGGATTTAATGGAGTGTTACCAGGGGGACGAGCTGGCTAACGACAAGATGTCAGGCGACTTTCCGGTTATCAATCCGGGTGAGACTGTCGATATAAGCTGGACTGGCAGCGTGACGGCTGTCGAGATATTACCCAATTGGAGGTGGGTGTAAGTGAGGATATACACACCAGATTCAACGCCCGCGCAGCTGGCCACGAACGGGATAGGGAACATATTATGTGAGTCCGCAACGGTGCATGAGGAAATAAACGGCGAGTTCAGCATCACAATTAAAGTCGCACAAGCGTCAGAACACCTTGACGATGTTGTAATTGGCGCTATCGTCAAAACTGATACCCCGCGCGGCCAGCAGTTTTTCAGGCTGTCAAAACCGCTCATGCTGCTGGATGGCGGCAGGGAAGTTTTTGGCTGGCACATATCATACGACCTTGCACAGGACATGATCCTGAATCGCGCATGGACAGGCAAGACAGGAGCCGAGGCTTTACCGGATATCCTGCAGGCTGGTATTTCCGAAACACGGTTCACGGGAACGTCTGACATCGACCTGATTACCAACATGCGAATTGTGCGCACGTCTGTATTGGGCGCGATCATAGGCGAACAGGATAACAGCTTTGTAAATCGATGGGGTGGCGAAATCCAGCGCGACAACTTCACTATCAACATGCTATCAAGGCTTGGCGCGGACAAAGGCGTGACAATCGAATACCACAAAAATCTCACTGGCCTTGAATACGAAGAGGACGATAGCCAGCTGGCGAACCGTATAATCCCCACCGGCCTTGATGCTGATGATACAGTTATCATGCTGCCGGAGGTCTACATAGACAGCGAGCTTATCAGCGAAACGCCTATTCCGCACGTCCGGCACGTTCATTTCGGTGACGTAAAGGTTGGAGCCAAAGATGAAGACGGCAAC
>CAYRPW010000010.1:981-16422 GCA_964426145.1 uncultured Oscillospiraceae bacterium | reverse complement strand
AAGCTGGAGAGCCGCAACCTGAAAATCGTCGGCAATCATTTCGTCGATGCGTCCGGCTATCTGCCGTTCGATCCCAAGTCGATCGGCGTGCTGGAAATGGTCCATTACCCGACTCTCAGGCAGATACTGAACGCGTGCGGCGAAAACGAAGAGCTTCTCCGGCAGACCATCAGCGACAATCTGTATAATCTCGTACCCAAGCGGATTTTGACCGACGACATCGTGGCGTCCGTCAGCTATCTGCTTGGCTTGCCGTATGGCATAGGCTCTACGGACGATATCGATCATCTGGGCAACCGCCGTCTGCGCAGCGTGGGCGAACTGCTGCAAAACCAAATCCGCATCGGCCTCAGCCGACTGGAGCGCGTGGTTCGCGAACGTATGGCCATTCAGGACGCCAACGACGTTCGCCCGGGCGAGCTCATCAACATCCGACCGGTCAGCGCGGCGATCAAGGAGTTTTTCGGCTCTTCCCAGCTGTCGCAGTTTATGGATCAGCCCAACCCGCTTGCGGAGCTCACACACAAACGCCGCTTGTCGGCGCTTGGCCCCGGCGGTTTGAACCGTGACCGCGCCTCGTTTGAAGTACGCGACGTGCATTACAGCCATTATGCCCGCATTTGTCCCATCGAGACGCCTGAAGGACCCAACATCGGTTTGATCGGCTCGCTTGCGACGTACGCCCGCATTAACGAATATGGGTTTATCGAAGCGCCGTACCGCCGTGTGGACAAAAAGACCGGCAAGGTGACGGAAGAGATCGTCTACATGACGGCCGACGAGGAAGATTTCTATAAAGTCGCACAAGCGAACGAACCGATCGAAGCGGACGGCTCGTTCACAAACGAGCGCGTAACCGTGCGCGATAAGGCCGAAATCATTGAAGTTCATGCCGAACAGGTGGACTTTATCGACGTCAGCCCCCGGCAGGTGGTTTCCGTCGCAACCGCAATGATCCCGTTTCTGGAAAACGACGACGCCAACCGCGCGCTGATGGGTTCTAACATGCAGCGCCAGGCCGTGCCGCTGCTGATGCCGGAAGCGCCGATTATCGGAACGGGCATGGAGTACAAGGCGGCGCAGGACAGCGGCGTGGTGCTGATCGCAAAGGAAGACGGCGTTGTTAAAAAAGTCTCCGGCGAACAGGTGATCGTAGCCAATAAGCACAACGAGGAAAAAATATACCGTCTCCAGAAGTTTGCCCGCAGCAACCAGGGCACCTGTATTAACCAGCGTCCGCGCGTCACGGTTGGCCAGCAGCTGGAAAAGGGCGATCTGATTGCGGACGGCCCGTCTACGGAACTAGGCGAAATCGGCCTCGGCCGTAACGTGCTCATCGGTTTCATGTCCTGGGAAGGCTACAATTTCGAGGACGCGATTTTGATCAGCGAAGAGCTGGTGCGGGAAGACAAGTATACCTCGATCCATATCGAAGAATTTGAATCCGAAGCCCGCGAAACGAAACTGGGCTCGGAAGAAATTACGCGCGATATTCCAAACGTCGGAGAGGATGCCGTCAAGGATCTTGACGAGTTCGGCGTCGTGCGCATCGGCGCGGAAGTGCAGGCCGGCGATATCCTGGTGGGCAAGGTAACCCCGAAGGGCGAAACCGATCTGACCGCGGAGGAACGCCTGCTGCGCGCGATATTCGGCGAAAAGGCGCGCGAAGTGCGCGATACTTCGCTGCGCGTTCCGCACGGCGAGGGCGGTATCGTGGTTGACGTCAAGACCTTCACCCGCGAAAGCAAGGACGAACTCAGCCCGGGCGTCAACGAAATGGTTCGCGTCTATATCGCCCAGAAGCGCAAAATCAGCGTGGGCGATAAAATGGCAGGCCGCCACGGCAACAAAGGCGTCGTATCCCGCATTCTCCGGCAGGAAGACATGCCCTTTATGCCCGACGGCACACCGCTGCAAATCGTGCTCAACCCGATGGGCGTACCTTCTCGCATGAACATCGGCCAGGTGCTGGAAGTGCACCTTGGCCTGGCGGCGAAAGCGCTCGGCTGGCACGTTGCGACCCCCGTATTTGACGGCGCGCATTACAGCGAAATCGTCGAGTGCCTGGAAAAAGCCGGGAAAAGCGCTGACGGGAAAACCATCCTCTACGACGGCCGTACCGGCGAGGCGTTTGAGAACCGCGTAACCGTCGGGATTATGTACTTCCTGAAACTCCACCACCTTGTGGATGATAAGATGCACGCCCGCTCCGTGGGTCCGTACTCGCTGGTTACGCAGCAGCCGCTGGGCGGCAAAGCGCAGTTCGGCGGTCAGCGCTTCGGCGAAATGGAAGTGTGGGCGCTGGAAGCGTACGGCGCAGCCAACACCTTGCAGGAGATTCTGACCGTAAAATCCGACGATATCGTGGGGCGCGTGAAAACGTACGAAGCGATCGTCAAGGGTACGAATATTCCTGCGCCGGGCGTTCCCGAAAGCTTTAAGGTGCTGCTGAAGGAACTGCAATCCCTTGCGCTGGATATCCGCGTAATGGACGCCATGAAAAATGAGATCATCATCCGTGAGCTGGAAGACGACGACACGGAAGAAATTGCGATGCCGGTTCGTACGGTTGAACGCGACAAGGAAGAGGAAGTCTTCACGCGCGAGGAGATCGAAGAATCGCTGGATGATGAAGAACTGGAAGATATTGATTTCAACCTTGAGGATGACGATCTGGACGATTTCAACATGGAGTTGGGCGATGATCTGGGAGTTGACCTGGATACCGATGAGGATCATGGCTCGGACGAAAACTCTGCGGATGGTCCGCAAACGGAGTAAGAAGTTGCCGCAGTGTTTCCTGTATAGAGACCGTACCCCCTCGAGTGTCCAATTTCCGAAAGGAGTGTCCAACCTTGTTTGAATTAACGAACCTTGATTCGATCCAGATAAGCATGGCATCGCCGGAGAAGATCCTCGCGTGGAGCTTTGGTGAAGTCAGCAAACCCGAAACCATTAACTACCGTACCTTGAAACCCGAACGCGACGGCTTGTTCTGCGAACGCATCTTCGGGCCGACGAAGGACTGGGAATGCAACTGCGGAAAATATAAGAGAATAAAGTTCAAGGATAAGAACAAGATCTGCGATAAATGCGGTGTGCAGGTTACCCGCGCCAAGGTGCGCCGCGAGCGCATGGGGCATATTCAACTGGCTGCTCCCGTGAGCCATATCTGGTACTTCAAAGGCATTCCCAGCCGTATGGGTATGCTGCTGGACATCAGCCCCCGCGCGCTGGAAAAAGTACTCTACTTTGCAAGCTTTATCGTTCTCAATCCCGGCGATTCCAAGGTGACGGGCTTAAAGAAGCACGAGCTGATCACTGATGCCCGGTACCGCGAGCTGGAAGCCCAATTCGGCCGCGGATCGTTCCGCGCAGGCATGGGTGCGGAAGCCGTAAAGGAAATGCTTCTGGATTTGAACCTGGACGAAATCAGTGCCAAGCTGAAAAAAGAGATCGCAGACCTGGTGGAAAAGGAACGCGATCGGGATACGGAAGGCCAAAAACGTTCCCGTGCCGTGAAACGGCTGGAAGTCGTGGAAGCGTTCCGCCAAAGCGGCAACCGCCCGGAATGGATGATTTTGGACGTCGTTCCCGTGATACCGCCGGATCTTCGCCCGATGGTGCAGCTGGACGGCGGGCGTTTCGCCACCAGCGACTTGAACGATCTCTACCGCCGTGTGATCAACCGCAATAACCGGCTGAAAAGGCTTTTGGAGCTGGACGCTCCCGACATCATTGTCCGCAACGAAAAGCGGATGCTGCAGGAAGCGGTCGACGCGCTGATTGATAACGGCCGCCGCGGCCGCGCCGTAACCGGCCCGGGCAACCGCGCGCTTAAATCGCTGTCCGATCTTCTGCGCGGCAAGCAAGGGCGTTTCCGCCAGAACTTGCTGGGCAAGCGCGTCGACTATTCCGGCCGTTCCGTAATCGTGGTCGGCCCTGAACTCAAGCTTTACCAATGCGGCCTGCCCAAGGAAATGGCACTGGAGCTGTTCAAGCCGTTCGTCATCGAGCGCCTGGTAGCGCTGAAATACGCGCATCACGGCAAGAACGCAAAACGCATGGTGGAAAAAGGACGTCCCGAAGTATGGGATATTCTCGAAGGCGTGATTAAAGAGCATCCCGTTCTCCTCAACCGTGCCCCCACGCTGCACCGCCTCGGTATTCAGGCGTTCGAGCCGGTGCTGGTGGAAGGCCGCGCCATCAAGCTGCATCCGCTGGTCTGCACCGCGTACAACGCGGACTTCGA
Organism: uncultured Oscillospiraceae bacterium; assembly: GCA_964426145.1. Classification (GTDB taxonomy): domain Bacteria; phylum Bacillota; class Clostridia; order Christensenellales; family Aristaeellaceae; genus CAXXOK01. The sequence goes on along the minus strand of CAYRPW010000010.1, from coordinate 12,170 downwards.
CGGCGACCAGATGGCCGTGCACGTACCGCTTTCCATGGAAGCGCAGGCGGAAGCGCGTTTCCTGATGCTGGCACATAACAACATCTTGAAACCGCAGGACGGCAAACCCGTCATGTCGCCTTCACAGGACATGGTTATCGGCTGCTATTACCTGACGATGACCTATCCCAAACGGGAAGACCTTGAACCCAAAGATATTCCCGTCTTCTCCAATTATGAAGAAGCGATGATGGCCTATCAAACGGGAAACCTTACCCTGCAGCAGCCGGTTCGCGTTCGCCTCACCCGTACCTTCGATAATGTGACCGCAACGAAAATCGTCGACTGTACGCTGGGCATGCTCATTCTCAACGAAGTGATTCCCCAGGATATCGGTCGGAAACCCCGCCTCTGCCTGGACGACATGTTTGCGCTGGAAGTCGATACGCTCTGCGGTAAGAAGGACCTCGGCAAAATCGTGGATCAGGTATACCAGACGCATGGAATTCACACCACAGCGCAGGTTCTCGACGCCATGAAAGCGCTTGGCTTCAAGTACTCCACCCGCGGTGCGATTACCGTATCGGTAAGCGACATCAAAGTACCGCCGCAAAAAAAGGAAATGCTGGACGAAGCCCAGGGACAGGTCACGGAGATCAACGACAACTATTTCATGGGCCTTCTCAGCGAGGAAGAACGGTATCGCGCCGTTATCGAAGTATGGAGCAGCACCACCGCGAAACTCAGGAATATGATCCTTCCCGGCCTTGATGAGCGCAACCCGATCCGTATGATGACGGACTCCGGCGCTCGCGGCAGCGCGTCGCAGATTGCGCAGCTTGCCGGCATGCGCGGCCTGATGGCCTCTCCGTCGGGGAAAACCATCGAGCTCCCTATCCGCGCCAATTTCCGCGAAGGCTTATCCGTTCTGGAGTTTTTCCTTTCTTCGCACGGCAGCCGCAAATCGCTGGCCGACACTGCGCTGCGCACCGCGGATTCCGGATACCTGACTCGCCGTCTGGTGGACGTTTCCCAGGAAGTCATCGTACGGGAACCGGATTGTTTCGCACACGGCAGTGAAAAGGTACGCGGTATCGCGTTGGAAGAAATCTCCATCAATAATCAGGTGATCGAAAGTCTGGAGGACCGCCTTGTGGGCCGCGTTGCCGCGGAAGATATCGTAGATCCGGCCACGGGGGAGATTATCGTTACGCTCAACGAATTGATTACGCACCAGAAGGCCAGGAGCATCGTCGGAGCCGGCATCCGTAAGGCGCAGGTTCGAAGCGTGCTCACCTGCCGAAACGAGACGGGCGTATGCGCGCGCTGTTATGGCGCAAACCTTGCCACCGGCGAGCCTGTGGACGTGGGCGAGGCGGTCGGCATCGTGGCCGCTCAGGCAATCGGCGAACCCGGCACGCAGTTGACCATGCGTACCTTCCACACAGGCGGCGTTGCCGGCGGTGATGATATTACGCAAGGTCTTCCGCGTGTGGAAGAACTGTTCGAGGCCAGAAAACCCAAGCGCGACGCGATCCTTGCTGAAATCAGCGGCAAGGTAAGCATCACGGAAAACAAGCGCAAGCGGGAGCTCATCGTAACCAATCAGGATGATCCCACGGAGCAGAAGAGTTACCAAATCAACTACGGCAGCCGTATCAAGGTGGAAGACGGCCAGATGGTAGAAGCGGGAGACGAGCTGATCGAAGGCTCGATCAATCCTCACGATCTGCTGCGCATCCTTGGCGTAAAAGCCGTACAGGATTATCTGCTGCGCGAGGTTCTCAGCGTTTATCGCCAGCAGGGCGTGAATATCAGCGACAAGCATATCGAGATCATCGTACGCCAGATGCTGCGCAAGGTTCGCGTGGAAGACTGCGGCGATACCACCCTGCTGCCCGGCGCTTTGGTGGATATCTTCCGTTTCGAAGAAGCCAATCGCGTGCCGATTGAAAATGGCGGCCGTCCCGCAATTGCCAAACGCATTTTGCTGGGCATCACCAAGGCTTCGCTTGCGACTGAGAGCTTCCTGTCGGCAGCTTCCTTCCAGGAAACCACGCGCGTACTGACGGATGCCGCGATTAAGGGAAAAATTGATCCGCTGCTTGGCCTGAAGGAAAACGTCATCATTGGCAAACTGATCCCTGCCGGAACCGGGATGCCCCGCTACAAGGATATCGAGTTGGTCGAAAACTTCTAATCAATGCAGGGCGGCAGAAAGTATCGGCTTCTGCCGCTTTTTCCTTCGTTTGGGAGGCTGTTATGGCGTATCGCACATTGTACAGGGAATGGCGACCGATTGTATTTGCCGACGTTTTGGGCCAAAACGCCGTAGTGAAAACGCTGAAGAGGCAGATTATTACGGGCAGAATTGCACATGCATACCTGTTCTGCGGTTCCAAAGGCACGGGTAAAACGTCGCTTGCAAAGATTTTAAGCCGCGCGATCAATTGCCGCCAACCCGATCAGGGTGAACCGTGCGGCGTATGCGAGGTCTGTAAAGCCATCCTCGCGGAAAATACCCTGGACGTGCTGGAGCTCGACGCCGCCAGCAACAACTCCGTGGACAATGTGCGGGAATTGCTGGAACAGGTGCGGTATCCCGCACAGGTCGGTCAATATAAGGTTTACATCATCGACGAGGTTCATATGCTCTCCTCGGCTGCTTTTAACGCGCTCCTGAAAACCTTGGAGGAGCCGCCGGAGCATGTTGTGTTTATCCTCGCAACCACCGAACCGCAGCGGATTCCCGCAACGATCTTAAGCCGCGTGCAGCGGTTTGACATTTCCCGTATTCCCGCGCCTCTCATTGAGAAACGCATGGAAGAAGCGCTTCACAGACTGCAGATTGCGGCGGAACCGGAGGCTTTGCAGATGATCGCGCGCGCAGCCGAAGGCGCGATGCGCGACGCCTGGAGCATATTGGATATGGCGGTATCTGCTGCCGTTGAAGATACGATCACCGTGGAAATCGTACGGGATATTCTTGGCGCAGCGGATAAGGAATTTTTGTTTCGTTTTGCGGATGTGCTGGCGCAGCGCTCTGCACGCGGCGTGATGGAAGAAATTGACCATTTGATCCGCGCAGGGCACGAAGCGCAGGTATTTCTCCGGGAGATGACCCGCCATCTGCGTTCCCTGCTGATTGTCAAAGTAATGAACCAGGGAGCGGCCACTCTGCTGCAAATTACACGGGAAGATGAAAAGCGGTACCGGCTGCAGGCGGATCAATACTCACAAGAACGTTTAACACGCATGCTGGATAGCTTGATGACGGCTGACAGCGAGCTAAGATTTGCCTCGTCGCCGCGCATTGGGCTAGAAATCGCTATGCTCCAAGCATGCCGAGACGAAGCAGGTGAAAACGTAACGGCGTTGGCCGAACGTGTTTCGGAGCTGGAAATGAAAATCCGAACATTACCTGCCGTTATCAATGAAGGCACTCGTCTGCCCGGCGCAAATGAGCCGGCGGAAAACGCGCTTGTAATGGATAACACTCCGACCGCCATCGAACCGCGAAAACCATTGGCGCCACAACCTGAAAAGCAGGTTACGCCTGTTGCAAGCAAAACGCCGGATACGGCGCAGCCGGACGAAACGATGCAGGATACGGATATTTGGAAAGCGGCGCTGAAGCAGCTTGCCGTTACGGAACCGGCGACGTTCGGCCTATTAAAACGCGAGCGCTTTTTAGGCGAGCAGGACGGAGTTTTCCGCGTACAGGTGCCCCAGGAACGAAAAAACTTTTCTTATGCAAGTTTAAAACGGCCGGAGAAGATAGACGTGATTTCCATAGCGCTTACAGCCGCCGGAAAACGCCCGTTACGCTTTGAAGCGGTGCTGGAAGGCGAAGCGGCGGTACGGCAAACGGGCGTACAGGAAAACATCCGGATGCTGGCCGATATGGTGGGCAGAGACTTGCTGCAAATTGACGAATCGGAGAGCTGACTTGAAGAAAAACGCTAATCCAACGGAATACTCCAAACCATTTGCTGTTCGATATAAGCACGATCTTGGACAGCATTTTTTGTACGATATGACCCTGTTAACCTCGCTGGTTGAAAAAACGGGCCTCTCACAAAGTGACGCGGTACTGGAGATCGGCCCGGGCGTTGGAACCATGACACGGGTTCTATGCAAGGCGGCTCGGCATGTGACAGCTATCGAAGTGGATGAAGCCCTGATCCCGACGCTTCAACAGGTATCCGCCGAATTGACTAACCTGACGGTGATTCATCAGGATATTCGCAAACTAGACTTGCGTAATTTGAACCATGGAGAGAGTTATTGGGTCATCGCCAACATTCCACTTGTTTTGGGGTGCCGGTTTGCCTGTGCGCCATATGTGTTTGATGGTGCAAAAAGAGGTGGCGGACAAACTGACCGCCACCCCCGGAGATCCTGCCTTTGGTTTGACGAGCGTACGCTGCAGGTATTACTGTGAGCCTTCGATCCTCGCGCAGATCCCCGCGGCTGCCTTCACACCGCTGCCGAAGGTGGACAGCACCTTTGTCAAACTGGATTTTCGTCCCTTGCCGGCAGCTTCGGGCGTTGACGAAAATATGCTCTGGCGCTTAACGAAAGCCGGTTATGCGATGCGCCGGAAAACACTTGCAAATGCACTCAAAGCCGTGCTGCCGGTCTCCGCGGAGGGGATCCGGGAGGCGCTTGCCGTACTGGGCTTGCCGCCAACGGTTCGCGGGGAAGAACTGGGGATCGAGCAATGGATCGCGCTGGCTCGTCGGTTTACCCAACGTTAGTAGGAACTACCGCCCATGGACTGCATCAGCGCGTTGCTGATATCGGGCGGAAGGTTCTGGATCACAGTCATGACCGTCATCATCATACTCTGCTGTACGGCCTGCATATAGGCGTTACGCTCTTCGTCGGTCATTTGCAGCATCTGTACGGATGCCTCTGGCGTCGCGCCTTGCAAGGCGGCAAAGAAACCGCTGTCCGGCTGTGTGACGGTGTGGAAATTCACGCTGATCAGGCTGGAGTCGACCATGGCGGCTTTCAGGTCTTCCATGCTGCCGCTGTGCGTATACAGGCTGAAAGACGTATCTTTTGCCGCATCGCTGCGCGCGGCGATGAAGGAAAGCAAAACGGATTCCTGACCCGACTCACCCGTATTGTACACCGTAAAGGCAATCTCACCCGTGGTTTCTGCGGGGTTGGACGTATCACAGTTGAAATCTGCAAGAAATACGGGTTCCTGGTCGAATGAATTTATGGTGATATTGCCGGATGCGAACGTATCGCTGATATAGAGTGAACCCTGCTCGTTAAGATAATCCGTTTCGCCTTCATAAACACGGAAGGTCATCTGATAGTATTTCGCCTCATCGACGGTCGTCTTCGTTACCGTGAAGGATGCGCCGCCCTCGACGGCATCCACCACGCCGCCGAAGACAACCTGCATTGCCACAAACTCGCCGTTATTGGTATATTGCGTAACGGTAACGTTCATGTTGCCTTCGTCGATCGATTGCTGCATTTGGCTGATTTCCGCATCCACAACGGCATCGACTTCTTCTTGTGTCATCGTCGGCGAACTCATAAGCATCTGACTAGCAATTTGCTTGCGAACGACTGTTAAGCCGACGGCGCGTTTGAGTTCATCCTTGGTCAGAACGGTTACGGCTTTCTGATCGGCGCTATCGCTGCCGTTTAGCGTGAACGCGCCGGTTTCGATCGTTTGCGCTGACTGCACATCGTTGATGAAGGTGAGCAACTCTTCGTCAATCCCCATCAGGTTCATGGCCTGTTCATCCGACATGGAGCCGTCCATCATAGCCTGGAACATATCGGCGTTAAGCATCGTGCTGCCGGCAAGCATCTCGGGGTTACTTTCCATTTGCTGCATCATCTGGGTTTTTAAATCTTCCCAGCTAAAGTACAGCGGGGTTACGCCGAAGGCCTGGCTTTGCACATACACGCCACCTTCGTCCACATGGAACAGCGCGGTGACCGCGTCCGTTTGATTGAGCATAATGGCCAGCGCGCCGTAACCGTCCTCCATGGTTTGGATGCGTAAGGCTGCGATTTCAGCGATCTGGGTAAGTTCAGTGATTGCTGCAAGCTGAGCACCCGGCTTTATGGTGATCGTCGTTAAGGTTTCCGTGCCTTCGGCAAAGGCGGGTGCGACTGAGAATACGAGCAATACGAGACTTACGATGAATATCAAACACTTCTTTTTCATACGGGGTTTCCTCCTCAATCTGTGAATCATGGTACTGTTACAGTATACACGCAAGATGCGTATTTGCGTATGAAAATTGCGCACAAACCCTTAGTTACCGTACTATTTGTCACCTAACGCGTTCGAACGATTCGGCTTCAGCCAAACGGTTTCGTTTACGATGGGCGTGTAGCTTTGAATGATCTTCACCACCTTAACGGAAACATTTGCGTCTGCGTAATCCGCGGGTATAGAGCGCGGTTCTTTTGCTTTTTGCATGGCGATGGCAAGGGCGGCCGCCTGGGCGATGCTTTGCGCGGAAATTCCGCCGATGACCACCGTCCCTTTATCCAGCACTTCCGGGCGTTCCGTGGACGTTCGTACCAAAACGCCGCAAAAATCGAGCATGGCGCTTTCTTCGCTCAGCGTTCCGCTGTCGGAAAGCACAACCAGGCTGTGCATCTGTAAGTGGTTATAGTCATAGAATCCCAGCGGCTTCACGTTTTGCACCAGGGGGTGAAACTTGAAGCTCCGTGACCGGATGAATTTGAACGAACGCGGGTGTGTGGAGTAAATCACGGGAACGCCGTAGCTTTCAGCCATCGTGTTGATGGCCGTCATCAGCGACAAAAAATTGTCCTCGATGTCGATGTTCTCCTCGCGGTGAGCGGAAACCAGGATATACTTCCCGTCCTCCAGATTCATGCGGCGCAGGATATCGCTCTTGAGAATATCGGGCATTGCCAAATCCAACACTTCGCGCATCGGCGATCCGGTAACAAACACGGTTTTCCCGTCAATCCCTTCCGACAGAAGATAGCGGCGGGAGTGTTCGGTGTAGGGGAGATTGATGTCGCTGATATGATCGACGATTTTCCGGTTAATCATCTCGCTGACGTTCCAATCCCAGCATCGGTTGCCAGCTTCCATATGGAAAATCGGGATTTTCAGCCGCTTGGCGGAAATGGCCGCCAGCGCGCTGTTGGTATCGCCCAGCAGCAATACGGCGTCCGGGTTTTCCTTAACGAGTATGCGATAGCTTTGGGCAATGATCGCGCCCATCGTTGCACCAAGATCCTCGCCGACGCAGTCCAGATAATAATCCGGATTTCGCAGCTTCAGTTCCTGAAAGAAAACCTCATTCAGCTCGGGATCATAATTCTGGCCCGTATGAACGACGATATGCTCGAAATACCGGTCTGCGCATCGCATCACGGCGGACAGGCGGATGATCTCCGGCCGTGTGCCGAGGATGGTCATCAGTTTAAGCTTGGGCACGTCATCATCTCCGTATGCTTATTCTTCAAAAAGCTGGTGGTATGTATCCGGCCGCGTACGATCAAACACTTCGCTGGCCCACATCAGGGTTACCAGATCGCCACTGCCGACGTTTTCCAGCATGTGCACGTAGCCCGGGGGAATATCGATAACGGTGAATTGCTCGCCTGACACTTCGTATTGATACACCGGGCCGCCGAACAGATCGCGAAAGCGGATAACGCCGCTGCCCGAGACGACGACAAACTTCTCATGCTTGGTATGGTGCCAGTGCGAGCCTTTGCTTACGCCGGGCTTCGTTACGTTGACGCTCACTTGTCCGTAACCGCCCATGTGCAGCAATTCCGCAAAACCGCCGCGCATATCCGCGTGCGTTTTGGGAATATACGCCAGTTGTTCCGGCGGCAGAAAGCTCTGATATGTGGCGAAAAGCTTACGCACAAAGGGATTGCGCTGGTTGGGCAAATCAAGCGTCGTGCGCACGGATTGAAAACTGTGCAGCAGGGTCACGATTCGCTTGAGCGTCACCTGATGCACCGGCTCCACCGTGCAGTAACCATCGAACTGAGGGACGGGGGAACCGTTCATCGCATGGACAAATGAGGCAACGACGTCGTCTATATACACCAACCGCACCACGTGGGCCGGATCGGAAACGGTGATCGGAATTCCTCGTGCGATATGATGGCAGAAGGTGGCAACGGCGCTGTTGTAATTGGGTTTGCTCCATTTTCCAAATACGTTGGTGAGCCGGTAGACGAAAACGGGAGAATTCGTTCGCTCCTGATAACGCAGAACCGCTTGCTCGGCATGGAACTTGCTTTTGCCATAGGCGTTGTCCAGCAAAGCCTGGGTGGAGGACGACATCAGCACGGGCGGTTTCTTGCCCTTTTCCAATAAGGCAAGCAGCATCTGCGTATATTCCGTGTTTCCGGCAACGAACTCCGCATCGTCTTTGGGGCGGTTCACACCGGCGAGATGAAACACAAAATCCGCATCGGCCGCGGCCGTAAGAAGTTCTTTTGGGTCGGTATTAATATCGAAAAGATATAGACGGTGGTTAGTCTGCTGCAATGCTGCGCGCAGATTGCGGCCGATAAAGCCGTCAGCGCCCGTGATCAGCAAATTCATGCGCACACTCCACCTTCCTCAGGTCTATGATACCCGCTGCCAGAGGTTGGGTCAAGAGGAATTAATTATACTCGATGGTACGCTGATAGGCTTTGTAGGTGGATTTATGCAGAAATTCTCGCTGGAACTCCGTACCGTTGCGATACCATACTTTATAGGTTTCCACAACGTAACCGATGCGAAGTTTTACGGTCTCCTTGCTTGTGCCCACAGGCAGTTCCGGATTCTGGATATAAAGAACCTCAGCGGAAGGCTCGATTGTTTTCACTGTCGTGGAACTCAGATCAATCGTCACATTCTCGCCCAACGATTTGCCCCAGATCTCCGCGCTGCATTGGCGGTCATTGTAATACGTAATGACGAAGATCGGGGTATCCGTGTTGTTCTTGAACTTGAAATCCAGGTTTGGCCAGTTCACGGTAGCGTCTTCGCCCTTATTGACATACGTGCTCGGCCAGGCATGCGGGCTGCGGCTGACGATTTCGAGATTGGCGCGCACCACTGCATTAAACAGGGTGGAGCTAACCTGGCAGATGCCGCCGCCAACCTCGTCGATCAGCTGACCGCTTGCGATGGCGCCGGCTTCACGATAACCGCGCGCGATGGTGCGCTCGCCGACCGTCGTGTTGAAGCTGAATGTTTCGCCGGGAAGCAGCACCGTGCCGTTGATCGATTGACAGGCGATGCTGATGTTGTTGTTTCGGTTGCTGTCTGACGTCGTTTTGGTGGAAAAGGCGGCAATCAGTTTGAAGGTATTCTGCAGATCCTGTTTGGTTACGGAAGGCAGGGTCAGCGTCGGCGACACCGTAATGGACTGATTGGTTATCCCCTGCTCCAGCAAACCGATCACCTGCTGGTATAATGCCGCGGCATCTATGGCGATCCCCGGCTGATCCTCGGTGAACGTAAAGGTGCGTGTGTTAAAATCAAAACTCTGTATTTGCGCATCTAGCGGTTCCCGGGTAACATATGCCTCGATTTCGTCAATCACGCTTTGAATGGTGGCGTAGTCGTATGTCTGCTGGCTTTGGATGGTCGCATAATGCTCGCGCAGATCCAACACCGTATCCACCCGCTGGCGAAACGGCGTTCGCTGCGTGCCGATGATATCCGTCGTATTCTGACGGCCGTAAGCGTACGCTTTAATCAGCGCCTTGTTTAGATCCCGCTGCGCAGAAATATTCTGGCTGTTCAAAGACCAGCTTTTGTTGCCGATATTGATCGTAAGTGAAAATGCAGCGGATACGGAATCGGCGTTTCCAAGCTGTGCCAGCGCATCGCTTGGGCTGAGGTCACCGACGTGAACACCGTCAATAATGACGCCGGGAAATATGACGTTGCGCGAGAGATAATCGCGATACCGCTTAAAACTGAGATTGGTTTCGCTGTCATAACGCAGGAGTTCTCCGTTGATGAAGGCAAAATTATCCATGTCTTTCCAAAAATAACCGGCGATTTGCGGCATCATCAGAATGCCGATCCCAACGATCGCAAATACGCACAGCATAATAACCGTAATGTAAACGGCCTTCAAAAGCGTGCGTTTTTTCTTGCTTTGCACAACCAGGGGGTCTTGTACGCGGCGTTTCTGCGCGAAAGGATTATCGCCGATCATCGGCGCTGGCAACGGTTGGAGATCCACAGGGAGACGATCCAGCGGTGAGTTCCAGGCGGTGGTATCGTCAAACGTACAATCAACGTGTTCGGCATTGTCAGGCATCAGGGCGGAATTCAAGGGACGGGCCGACTGCGCAACGTATTTATGTGATGAGCTTGATGGTTGTTCCGCCATGCAGCGATTAGCCTCCTCTCTCGGGTTCGGACGCGCCAATCAAAGCACAGGGCCGTTTTCTTTGATTTTATAGGATAATATCTGCAAACCTTCCTCCAAATGAACGCTGACAATGGTCGCATCGCCCGGCAGATTCAAATCGGTAGGCACAAAATTCCAATAGGCGTTGATACCCAGTTCATATAGCCGATCCACGACGGCCTGCGCATTGGAGAAGGGGATGGCAAGAACCGCAATGCGTACGGGGTTCTCCGCCAGAAACGACGCGATATCGGAATAATCCTGTACGGTCAGCTGCCCAATCCTGCGGCCGATTTTATCGGGATCAACGTCGAAAATTCCGATGGTATGAAAGTTGCTGTCACGGAACGAATCGGACAGCGCAACGGCCCGGCCGATATTGCCGGCGCCGATGATAATCATGCTTTGCTTATGTTGTATGCCAAGCACCGCGCCGATATGACGCCGCAGCTGCGGAACCAGGTATCCGAACCCTTGCCGGCCCTCACCGCCGATGCAGTTGATATCCTGGCGGATCTGGGAAGCGGTCAGGTTCATCCGCTGGGCAAGCTCCTGCGAGGATATTTGCAGCACATTCTCCAGTTCGAGTTCTTTCAGGTAGCGGTAATATCTGGGTAACCTTCTGAGGACAGCTTCTGATACATGGCCTGCCATGTTGAGTTCCTCCTCCGTACGTCTGTTCACCCGATACGAAATGATCGTACACCGATGAATCAAACAGCTTTACTGTATTATAACATATGTCTTTCCTAAACAAAACGATGCACGGTGCGTTTCCGTTCCCAGTGTGCCGTATTGCCGCTTTTC
>CAYRPW010000010.1:0-971 GCA_964426145.1 uncultured Oscillospiraceae bacterium | reverse complement strand
GCCCGCGATAGTATGAAACAACCGGCAGCACAGGCTGCCAGTTGATAACTTTTCGATTCCAGATTCGACACGGATTGTTATTTTAAAGTAATGACCACGTGACGATTGGGTTCGTCACCTTCGCTGTGCGTGGTCACGGCGGTGTTCTGCTGCAATGCGCTGTGCAGAATTCTGCGTTCGTAGGGGTTCATGGGCTCCATCACTACTTTGCGGCCGGTTTTCACAGCGCGGTTGGCCATACGGTTGGCAAGCCGTTTCAGGGCTTCCTCACGTTTTGCGCGGTAGTTTTCGGTGTCCAGCGTAACGCGGGTATAGCCTTCCTGGCCATGGTTGATGTTCAGGCTGGTCAAGTACTGAAGCGCATCCAGCGTTTCACCGCGGCGGCCGATCAATATGCCGAGCGTATCTCCCTGTATGTTGGCATAAACATTGCCTTCTTCATCCAACCCAGCTTCAACCGTCACATCCAAATTCATCAAGCGAGTTACATTTGCCAGAAATTCCTGCGCCTTACCGGCGGTGGATTCCGGATCGGAAACCGGCGTGATCTTTAACGGGGCTTGAATCTCAGGTTTCTTCTGTTCCTTAGCGGCTGCTTTGGCGGGCTTGGGCGAAGGCATTGCTTTTTTCTGCGGTTCGGGTTTTTGGTTTTGCGCCGCCTTTGGCTGAGCCTGCGCCTTTAGCAGCGGTTCCGCTTTCGGCTGAACTTCTGCTTTCGGCTGGGGTTCCGCTTTTCGCTGCGGCTGCTCGTGCTTTGGCTGCTGCTTTTGCTTGGGGGCAGGAACGGGGGCGGCAGGTTTTGGCTCCTCCTCGTCAACAGGGCAGGACGCAAACGTGGAAAGGATATCGTCATCCTGATCGTCGTCTTTCACGGTGAGACGTACTTTCGCTTCTTTTCCGCCCATGAAGCCGAAAAAGCCTTTGGAACCCTCTTGAATAATATCAATTGTTACATCGCCAAGTGATACATC
>CAYRPW010000009.1:0-17032 GCA_964426145.1 uncultured Oscillospiraceae bacterium | reverse complement strand
GATCTGTTCGGGGATGGGCACGCGTGGCGGCGTGTACATAGTGACACAGCGTAATACTTGCCAGTGATGAGTTACGGGCAGCATATGCCAAATAATTGAACATTTTGCGAAAAAATCCTTGCATTTCACAGGCCTTTCTACTATAATAACAAAGCTGTCTGTTTTGAAGGCGATCTATGCCCAAACGGGTATGTAACAAGGCTTTCATAGGGATGAACCGGTAAGTTGCCGCCATGGCCATGGCGGGTAATTATCGGGGACCAGCCCGACGATCGGGCGACAGATTGGGTACGCGCGAGGGACTGCGCACCGGGAACGCTCCGGGCGGCGACGCCGGACACGGCAAAACCGCCTTCAAAAAAGAGCGCGATGGGTACGCACGAAGCAGTGTACTTAAGATGAACATCAAGGGAGGTAAAATAATGGCCAAGCAGAAAATCCGTATCAAGCTCAAGGCGTATGAGCACACCCTCATCGATCAGTCTGCGGAAAGAATCGTGGAGACCGCCAAACGGACGGGCGCGCGCGTATCGGGGCCCATTCCCCTGCCCACCGAACGGGAAATCGTCACCATTCTCCGCGCTCCCCACAAGTATAAGGACAGCCGGGAGCAGTTCGAAATGCGCACCCACAAGCGCCTGATCGACATCTTGAACCCCAACCCCCGCACCGTCGACGCGATGATGAAGCTGGATCTTCCCGCCGGCGTCGAGATCGAGATCAAGCTGAACAATTAAGCAGGAGGCAGTTATCATGAAAAAAGCGATCGTAGGAAAAAAGATCGGCATGACGCAGGTCTTTACCGATGACGGCCGCCTCGTTCCCGTAACCGTGGTAGAGGCCGGTCCCTGCAAAGTGGTGCAGAAAAAGAACGTAGAAAAAGACGGCTACAGCGCCGTTCAGGTCGGGTTTGACACCGTGGCGGAAAACCGCGCCAAGAAACTGGTGTCCAAGCCCCTTCAGGGTCACTTCAAAAAAGCAGGCGTGGCGCCCGCCCGCCATCTTCACGAACTGAAGCTCGACAACGCGTCCGAACTCGAAGTCGGCAGCGAGCTGACCGTTTCGCAGTTCGTCGCCGGCGATAAGCTGGATGTTTCCGGCATTACCCGCGGCCGCGGCTTTGCCGGTACCATTTACCGCTGGAACCAGCACACCGGCCCCATGGCGCACGGCTCGAAATATCACCGCGGCGTCGGCTCCATGAGCGCGAACTCCGATCCCTCCCGTGTTTTCAAAAACAAGCACATGCCCGGCCACTACGGCGTGGAGCGCGTCACGGTGCAGAATCTTGAACTGGTCAAGATCGATACCGAGCGGAACCTGCTCCTCATCAAGGGCGCGGTGCCCGGCCCCAACGGCAGCCTGCTCATCGTCAAGAGCACTGTCAAGGGCGCCTGATCCAAGCTCGATTGAAGGAGGAAATCACCCATGCCTAAGACTGCATTATATAATATGGAAGGGAAAGCCATCGGCGAGGTGGAGCTGAGCGAAGCGATTTTCGCCTCTCCCATCAACGAATCGGCAATGCACCTCGTGGTGCGCTCCATTCTGGCCAACCAGCGCCAGGGCACCCAGTCCGCGCTTACCCGCAACGAGGTAAGGGGCGGCGGCCGTAAAATCTACCGCCAGAAGGGCACCGGCCGCGCGCGCCATCACGGCAACCGCGCGCCGCAGTTCACCCACGGCGGCATCGTATTCGCGCCCAAGCCCCGCGATTACGTCATCAACGTACCCAAAAAGGTACGCCGCCTTGCGTTCAAGTCGGCGCTGACCTCTAAACTGCAAAGCGCCGAAATCATCGTGGTGGACGAGCTCAAGCTCAAAGAGGCCAAGACCAAGCAGATGGTCAAGTTCCTCAGCGGCTTCGAACTGATGAACACCACGCTTTTGGTGCTCCCCGGCCGCGACGAAACCGTGATGCGCGCCGCGGGCAACATCCCCAAGCTCCAGACCTTGTATGTCAACACCCTCAACGTGTACGACATCTTAAAGGCCGGCAAAATCATCCTCACGCAGGAAGCCCTCAAAGGGGTAGAGGAGGTTTACGCATGAAACATCCGCATGACGTTATCATCCGCCCGGTACTGACCGAGGCGTCCTACGAGGGCATCCCCAACAAGCGCTACACGTTCGTGGTGGACTTAAGCGCCAACAAGACCGAGATCAAGCTCGCCCTGGAGAAGATTTTCAAGGGCATCGCGGTGGACAAGGTCAACATCGTCCGCACGATGGGCAAGATCAAGCGGCAGGGCCGTACCCAGGGCCGCACGCCCGAAATCAAGAAAGCCTACGTTACGCTCAAGAAGGACTCCAAACCCATCGAGTTCTTCGAAGGCATGGCCGAGTAAAGCAGGGAGGAAAGAAAGATGGCAATTCGCGTATACAAGCCAACCTCGTCCGCCCGCCGCTTTATGTCGGTGCTGACGTACGAGGAGATTACGGCGACGAAGCCCGAAAAATCGCTGACCGAGATCAAGAAAAAGAACTGCGGCCGCAACAAGCAGGGCAAGATCACCGTCCGCCACAAGGGCGGCGGCACCCGCGTGTATTACCGCAGGATCGACTTTAAGCGCGACAAGGCGGACATCCCCGCCACCGTCGCCACCATCGAGTACGATCCCAACCGTTCCGCGTTCATCGCGCTGCTCCATTATGCCGACGGCGAAAAGCGCTACATCCTGGCGCCCGAAGGCCTGAAGGTCGGCAGCAAGGTCGTCAGCGGCAACACCGCCGACATCATCTCCGGCAACGCCCTGCCCATCGAGAACATTCCCGTGGGCACGCTGATCCACAACGTGGAACTCAAAGCGGGCCGCGGCGGCCAGCTGGTGCGTTCCGCCGGCCTTTCCGCGCAGCTGATGGCCAAGGAGAACGGCTATGCCCTGGTGCGGCTTCCCTCCGGGGAACTGCGCAAGGTGCCGCTCAACGTCAAGGCCACCATCGGCGTCGTGGGGAATTCGGATCACGAAAACGTACGCATCGGCAAAGCCGGGCGCACCCGCCACATGGGTATCCGGCCCACGGTCCGCGGCGTCGTGATGAACCCGGTGGATCACCCGCACGGCGGCGGCGAGGGCAAGAGCCCCGTCGGCATGCCGGCCCCGATGACCCCGTGGGGCAAGGTGGCGCTGGGCCTGAAGACCCGCAAACACAAGAAATACTCCAATAAGATGATCGTCAAGCGCGCGGGCAAGTAATGCCTGGCCAAGGAAGGAGGAAGCCCAACCATGAGCCGTTCCGTTAAAAAGGGACCTTATGTACAACCCGCGCTGATGAAGCGCGTTGAGGAAATGAACACCGCGGGCAAAAAAGTGGTATTGAAGACCTGGTCTCGCACTTCCACCATCTTCCCTGAGTTCGTGGGGCATACCATTGCCGTGCACGATGGCAAGAAGCATGTGCCCGTTTACGTTACCGAGGATATGGTCGGTCACAAGCTGGGTGAATTCGCACCCACCAGGACGTACCGCGGCCACGCAGGCGAGAAATCGTCCGCGGCCAAATAAGCGGAGGGAGGAAAGAACATGGCAACCAGAGTGCAGAAAAAAGCGGAAGCGCATATGGCGGACCGGGATACCCGTCCCTCGGCGCACGCCAAGTATGTCCGCATCTCCTCCCGCAAGGTGCAGATTGTGGTCAACCTGATCCGCGGCAAGAAAGTGGACGACGCGCTGGCAATTCTGAAGTTTACCCCCAAGGCGGCATCGCCCGTGGTGGAGAAGCTTTTAAACAGCGCCATCGCCAACGCCGTAAACAACAACGAGATGGACCGCTCCTCGCTTTACGTCGCGGAAGTATACGCCAACCCCGGCCCCACGCTCAAACGCTGGATCGCCCGCTCCCGCGGCAGCGCTTCGCCCGTTTTGAAGCGCACCAGCCACATCAGCGTGGTCCTCGACCAGAAAGCTTAAGGAGGCAGCAGAATGGGTCAGAAAGTCAATCCCCATGGCGCTCGCGTTGGCGTAATCTTTAACTGGAGCACGCGTTGGTATGCAAACAAGAAGGATTTTGCGAACAACCTCGTCGAGGACGTGAAGATCCGCAAAATGCTCAAGGAAAAGTATTATCAGACCGGCATCAGCCACATTGACGTCGAGCGCAGCGCCAACCGCATTACCGTCAACATTTTCACCGCCAAGCCCGGTATGATCATCGGCCGCGGCGGCGCGGGCATCGAAGCCCTCAAGCGTGACATCGACACGTTCCTGGGCAAACCCGCCAATATCAACATCATGGAGATCAAATCGCCCGAGCAGAACGCCCAGCTGGTGGCCGAGAGCATCGCCCAGCAGCTGGAAAAGCGCATTTCGTTCCGCCGCGCGATGAAACAGAGCATGCAGCGCTCCATGAAAGCCGGCGCCAAAGGCATCAAAACCATGGTCGCAGGCCGCCTCAACGGCGCGGACATCGCCCGCTCCGAGCACTACCACGAAGGATCCATCCCGCTGCAGACTCTGCGCGCCGATATCGACTACGGTTTCTGCGAAGCGAAAACCACCTACGGCCGTCTGGGCGTCAAGGTGTGGATCTATAAAGGCCAGCGTCTGCCCCAGGCAAAACGCACGCAGGGCGCCCAGGCCCAGCCCAAAGGAGGCAAATAAGCTATGTTGATGCCAAAGAGAGTCAAGCGGCGCCGCGTATTCCGCGGACGCATGAAGGGCAGAGCACAGCGCGGCAATTTCGTCGCCTACGGCGAATACGGCCTGGTTGCCACGGAGCCCTCCTGGGTTACCAGCCAGCAGATCGAAGCCGCCCGTATCGCGCTCACCCGTCACACCAAGCGCGGCGGCCAGGTCTGGATCAAGATTTTCCCCGACAAGCCCGTTACCGAAAAGCCCGCCGAAACGCGCATGGGTTCGGGCAAAGGCTCGCCGGAATATTGGGTTGCCGTCGTCAAGCCCGACCGCGTTCTGTTCGAGATCTCGGGCGTGACCGAAGAGGTGGCCAAGGAGGCCCTGCGCCTTGCCGGGCATAAGCTGCCGCTTAAAACCAAAGTCATCAAGCGGCAGGACACTTCAATAGAAGCGGGTGGTGAAGCGCAATGAAGGCAAACGAGCTTCAGGCTATGAACGCGACAGAGCTTCAGGATAAGGTGTCCGAGCTCAAGGAAGAGCTGTTCAACCTTCGTTTCCAGCTTGCAACCGGCCAGTTGGAAAACACCATGGTCATCAAGGGCGTCAAACGCGATATCGCCCGCTGCATGACCGTCCTTCGTCAACAGGAACAAAAGAACGCGTAACGAGTTGCGCTCACCGAATATGAAGGAGGAAGCCGCTTCCATGTCAGAACAAAGAGGACTTCGCAAAACTCGCGTCGGCGTCGTCATCAGCGACAAGATGGATAAAACCATCGTTGTCGAAGTGAAGACCCACGTACGCCATCCGCTGTATGGCAAAATCATGAATCAGTCCAGCAAGCTGAAGGTTCATGACGAAAATAACGAATGCGGTATCGGCGATACCGTTTCCGTGATGGAAACCCGCCCGCTGTCCAAAACCAAGCGCTGGCGCGTAGTCGAGATCGTCGAAAAGGCGAAATAAGGAGGAAACCCGTATGATCCAGCCGCAAACGCGACTTAAAGTAGCCGATAATTCCGGCGCTAAGGAAATCATGTGCTTCCGCGTGCTCGGCGGTTCGTTCCGCAGGTCGGGCAGTGTGGGCGACGTGATCGTGGCCAGCGTGAAATCCGCCAACCCCGGCGGCGCCGTGAAGAAGGGCGACGTAGTCAAAGCCGTTATCGTCCGCCAGCACAAGGAAATCCGCCGCGCAGACGGCAGCTATATCCGTTTTGACGATAACGCCGCCGTGCTCATCAACGATGACAAAATGCCCAAAGGCACCCGTATTTTCGGGCCGGTAGCGCGCGAGCTTCGCGAAAAAGCGTATATGAAGATCGTTTCGCTGGCTCCCGAAGTGCTGTGAGGAGGGAGAACGAATGAAGGTTCATGTCAAAAAGGACGATCAGGTCGTTGTAATCTCCGGGCCTGAGGCGATCAAGGGTAAACAGGGCAAAGTGCTCACCGTCATCCCCAAGGACAACCGGGTTACGGTGGAAGGCGTCGCCTATGTGTCCAAGCACCAGAAAGCGCGCCGCCAGGGCCAGACGGGCGGCATCTTCCAGAAGGAACGCTCGCTGGACGCTTCCAACGTGATGCTCATCTGCCCCAAGTGCGGCAAAGCAACGCGCGTTGCCCACAAAGCGGTGACCACCGAAACCGACAAGGGCGGCACCAAAACCAAGAACGTCCGCGTGTGCAAACGCTGCGGCGCAACGATTGAATAAGGAGGTACGGCGCGATGGCAACCCGGTTAAAAGAGAAGTTCCAAAACGAAGCCGTACCTGCGCTCGCGCAGAAATTCGGCTACAAGAACGTTATGGAGATCCCCAAGCTTCATAAAGTCGTCATCAACATGGGCCTGGGCGATTGCAAGGACAACGCCAAAGCGCTGGAAACGGCCGTGGCGGAACTCACCCAGATCGCAGGCCAGAAGCCCATCGTTACCAAGGCGCGCAAATCCATCGCCAACTTCAAGCTCCGTCAGGGCATGAACGTCGGCGCGAAAGTCACGCTG
Organism: uncultured Oscillospiraceae bacterium; assembly: GCA_964426145.1. Lineage (GTDB taxonomy): Bacteria > Bacillota > Clostridia > Christensenellales > Aristaeellaceae > CAXXOK01. The sequence goes on along the minus strand of CAYRPW010000009.1, from coordinate 10,459 downwards.
CGCGGCAGCCGTATGGATGAATTCGTCGATAAGCTCGTCAACATCGTGCTTCCCCGCGTGCGCGACTTCCGCGGCGTATCCGCCAAGGCGTTCGACGGACGCGGCAACTATTCCCTTGCACTCCGCGATCAGCTGATCTTCCCCGAAATCAACTACGACAAGGTTGAAAAGGTCCGGGGCATGGAGATCATCTTCGTTACTTCAGCTAAGACCGATGAGGAATGCAAGGAACTCTTGACCCTCCTCGGCATGCCGTACGCTCAGTAAGGCAGAAGGGAGAAAAAACAAAGTGGCTAAAACAAGCATGAAAATCAAGCAGTCACGCCCGGCGAAGTTCTCCACTCGGGCTTACACGCGCTGCCGCCTGTGCGGACGTCCGCATTCGGTGCTTCGCAAGTACGGTATCTGCCGCATCTGCTTCAGAGAGCTGGCTTATAAGGGCCAGATCCCCGGCGTCCGCAAGGCCAGTTGGTAAGCGGAACTGAAAAAGGAGGTTCTACCATGGTCATGAATGATCCCATCGCCGATATGCTCACCCGCATCCGCAATGCGCAGGTGGCCAAGCATGATGCGGTCGTCATCCCTGCTTCCAATCCCAAGAAAGCCATCGCCAAGATCCTGCTTGCCGAAGGCTACGTCAAGGGTGTTGATTTCATCAAGGACGGCCCGCAAGGCAACATCAAGATTACACTCAAATACATCGACGGCAAACAGCCCGTGATCGCGGGGCTTAAGAAGATTTCCAAGCCCGGCCTTCGCGTTTATGCGCAAAACGGCTCTATGCCCAAGGTTCTGGGCGGCCTTGGCATCGCCATCATTTCCACCTCCAAGGGAATGATGACCGATAAGGAAGCCCGCAAACAGATGGTCGGCGGCGAAGTGCTCGCCTACGTCTGGTAACGGCAGGGAGGGAATAGAGAATGTCAAGAATTGGGAAAAAACCCATTACCGTTCCTGCCGGCGTAACGGTATCCGTGGACGAGAAGAACGTGGTGACCGTCAAAGGCCCCAAAGGTATGCTCGTGCAGGACGTCAACAGCGATATCAAGCTCAGCCAGGAAGGCGCCGTTCTTACGCTGACGCGCCCCACGGATTCCAAACCGCATAAGGCCATGCACGGCCTGTACCGCAGCCTTGTCCACAACATGGTCGTGGGCGTGACCGACGGGTTTGCCAAAACCCTGAAGCTCGTAGGCACCGGTTACCGCGCCGCGGTGGACGGCAAGAAGCTGACCATCAACATCGGCTTTTCCCACCCCGTGGTGATGGAAGCGCCGGAAACCGTTCAGTTCGAAACGCCCGACCAGACCACCATCGTGGTCAAGGGCATCAATAAACAGCAGGTTGGCAACCTTGCCGCCGATATCCGCGCCCTGCGCAAGCCCGAGCCCTACCTGGGCAAAGGCATCCGCTATGTGGACGAGGTTATCCGCCGCAAGGAAGGCAAGTCCGGCAAGTAAAGGAAAGGGGATTGCAGTATGTATAAGAAAAGTGATCGCAACGCAGACCGTGTGATACGGCATGCGCGCGTGCGCAAAAAGATCTCCGGCACCCCGGACAAGCCGCGCCTTTGCGTTTACCGCAGCCTGAACAACATCTATGCCCAGGTGATCGACGACTCCAAGGGCGTAACACTTGTCGCCGCTTCGACGATGGAAAAAGAAGTGCAGGAACTCATCAAAGACGCGAACAAGAAGGCAGCCGCCAAGATCGTCGGCAAGGCGATTGCAGAGCGTGCGACGAAAGCGGGCATCCAGAAGGTGGTCTTTGACCGCGGCGGCTACGTGTATACGGGCCGCGTTGCGGAACTGGCCGCCGGCGCCCGCGAAGCCGGACTTGAATTCTAAAGGAGGACAAACGCATGCAACGCATGGAACAGGTCAGCGAATTCAAAGAGAAGCTCGTCGCCATCAACCGCGTCACCAAGGTTGTTAAAGGCGGACGTAACTTCCGCTTTGCCGCGCTGGTCGTCGTCGGCGATGAAAAAGGCCGCGTCGGAGCGGGAATCGGCAAAGCTGCCGAAATTTCCGAAGCCATCCGCAAGGGTGTCGATAAGGCCAAGAAAAACCTGATCACCGTACCGCTGAAGGGCACCAGCATCCCGCACGACGCCATCGGGCGTTTCGGCACCGGCAAAGTGGTGCTCCTGCCCGCGCCGGAAGGCACAGGCGTTATCGCCGGCGGCGCTGCGCGCGCCGTGCTGGAACTCGCCGGCGTGCGCGATATCCGCACCAAGAGCTACGGCACGTCCAACCGCATCAACATGGTCAGGGCGACGCTGGAAGGGCTCAAGCAAATCCGCACGGCCGAGCAGATTGCCAGGCTTCGCGGCAAAACCGTAGAAGACATCCTGGGCTGAGGAGGACGATGAAATGAAACTGTATATCACACTCAAAAAATCGCCGATCTCAAGCCTTCAGATCCACAAGGACACCGTCGCGGCGCTGGGCCTGCATAAGATCGGCCAAACCGTGGTGAAGGAAGACAATCCCTGCATCCGCGGGCAGATCTTCCGTGTCCGGCACATGATCGACGTAGAAGAAAAAGCAAGGTAGGAGGGATTGCCGATGAAATTGCACGAGTTGCAGCCCGCCGCTGGTTCCACAACTTCCCCCAAGCGCCTCGGCAGAGGCACGGGTTCGGGTCTTGGCAAGACCTCCGGCAAAGGCCATAAGGGCCAGAAAGCCCGCTCCGGCGGCGGCGTCCGCCCCGGGTTTGAAGGCGGCCAGATGCCGTTAACCCGCCGTATTCCCAAACGAGGGTTCACCAACGTATTCCGCACCGAATATGCGACCGTCAACGTCGGGAAGCTCGAAGTCTTTGAAAATGGCGCCGTGGTAACTGCGGAGATGCTCAGGGCAGCCGGACTGATCAAAAAGGAACTGGCCGGCGTCAAGATCCTGGGCGGCGGAGAGCTCTCCAAGAAGCTCACCGTGGAAGCCGCGAAGTTTTCCCAGGCGGCGAAAGAGAAGATCGAGACCCTCGGCGGGAAAGCCGAGGTGAAGTAACATGGCCAACCGCAACAACCCCGGCATCTTCGAATCGCTTCGAAACGCCTGGAAGGTCAACGACATCCGCAAGAAGCTGATTTACACCTTCATGATGCTGGTGCTTTTCCGTTTGGTCGGCGTCATCCCCGCCCCGGGCGTGGATTACGTCGCCGTGCAGAACGCGATCGGCACGCAGAGCCTTCCGCTTCTGGACCTGGTCAACATGATGACCGGCAACAACTTCAGCCAGATGACGATCATGGCCATGGGCATCACGCCCTACATCAACTCCAGCATCATCATGCAGTTGCTGGCTTTTGCCATTCCGGCACTGGAACGCCTGCAAAAGAGCGGCGAAGAAGGCCGCAAGAAGATCGCTCAAATCACCCGTTATGTAACCGTCGGCCTTGCCGTATTCCAGGCCATCGGCCTGGTATCGAGCTTGGGCTATATCAAAGACGGTTGGTATAACTACGCGCTGGTCGGCATCTCCATGGCAGGCGGTACCGCCCTGGCCATGTGGATCGGCGAGCGGATCACCGAAAAAGGCATCGGCAACGGCATCTCGCTGCTGATCGCCGCCGGTATCGCAAACAACCTGTACAACGGCATCCTGCAGCTGGGTGCGGACGCTATCAACGCCACCAGCCTCACGCCGTGGCTCAACCTCTTCGCCATGATCGCGGTTTCCCTGGGCATGATCATCATCATCACCTGGGCCGATCTGGGCGTGCGCCGCATCAACGTACACTTCGCCAAGCGCGTTGCAGGCCGGAAAATGTACGGCGGGCAACACCAGGTGATCCCGCTCAAGCTCATCTCGGTGGGCGTGCTTCCGCTGATCTTTGCGTACTCGTTCATGGCGTTTCCCGGAACGATCATCCAGTTGGTCGGCGGTTCGGAAAGCGGCATCGGCATCTGGTGGGCGCGTAACATGTACTCCACCTCGTTTGCCTACCAGGGCGTCATGGCGCTGCTGATCTTCGCGTTCACGTTCTTCTATACCTCCATCTCCTTTAACCCCGATGAGATCGCCAAGAATATCCAGCAGCAGGGCGGCGCCATTCCCTCGGTGCGTCCCGGCCGGCCGACGGTTGAGTATCTGAAGCGCATCAACGGCAGGCTCACCATCTTTGCCGCGGTTTTCCTGGCGCTGCTGGCCACCATCCCCGGTCTGTTCGCGCGCGGCACGGCGCAAACGCTGCCGTTCGGCGCGTCGAGCATCCTGATCGTGGTCTCCGTCATTCTGGAAACCAAACGCCAGCTGGACGAGCATCTCGTCAGCCGCAACTACGACAAAATTTCCTAGCGCAGCAACGGCGACGTAATGAGGAGTGAGGAGTGAGGAATTGCGGTTCAATTGCTCACGCAATTGTCTGACTGAAAAGATTGCATAGCAATCTTTCCTTCATTCCTAATTCCTAATTCCTCATTCCTCATTGCAACCGCCGTGAGGTATTGACATGAAGATCATCTTACTCGGCCCCCCGGGCGCGGGCAAGGGAACGCAGGCGGAACTCATCTGCGAAACGTTCGGCCTGGCCCACATCTCCACCGGCGATATGCTGCGCGCCGCGATCAAGAACCAAACGGAAACCGGCCTGAAAGCCAAAACCTTTATGGATAAAGGCGAGCTGGTTCCCGATGCCGTGGTCATCGCGCTTGTGCGCGAGCGGGTGCAGGAGCCGGACTGCAAAAACGGCTACATCCTGGACGGGTTTCCCCGTACGGTGGAACAGGCGAAAGCGCTGGAAACCATCGCTGCCATCGACGCCGTGGTGGACATCAAGCTGCCCGATGAGTTTCTGATCAACCGGCTGTCCGGCCGCAGAGTGTGCCCGCTGTGCGGGAAGAGCTACCATGTGGAGCTTCTCCAGGGCGCGACCACCTGCTCCGACGACGGCACCGTACTGGTGCAGCGTGACGACGACCAGCCCGCAACCGTGCTGAGCCGCCTGAAGGTGTACTACCAGAAAACCGAGCCGCTGATTGCGTACTACCAGGCAAAGGGCCTTCTGATCGCCGTGGACGGCACCCAGTATTACAAAACTCTCGGCGAGGACATTGCACAGAAACTGAAGGCGGTGCAATGATTTACCTCAAAAGCCCGGCGCAGGTCGCCGTTATGCGCAAGGCGGGCGCGCTTCTCTACGAAGTGCTGCAGGAGCTGCGGCAGGCCGTAAGGCCCGGCATCTCCACCATGGCGCTCAACGAGCTCGCTGAAAAGCGCATTCGCGATTTTGGCGCCAAACCGTCGTTTCTGGGGTACCGGGGCTTCCCGGCAACGCTGTGCACGTCTGTCAACGAGCAGGTGGTGCATGGAATTCCAAGCCCGGACGTCGTTCTCACCCAGGGCGATATCCTGTCGGTTGACTGCGGATTGATCCTGGACGGATGGCAGTCTGACAGCGCGTTTACCGTAGGCGTTGGGGACATCACACCGGAGAGGCAGAAGCTGATCCGCGTCACGGAGCAGTGCTTCTTCGCCGGTGCGCGCAAGGCCGTACAGGGAAACCGCCTGCAAGACATCAGCCACGCGATCCAGGAACTGGCCGAAAGCAACGGGTACGGGATCGTCCGCGAGCTGGTGGGGCACGGCATCGGCCGCGACATGCACGAGGAGCCCAGCGTTCCCAACTTCGGTAAGGCTGGCCACGGCGTACGGCTGCGCGAGGGGATGACCCTCGCCGTGGAACCGATGATCGCCATGCGTAACCCCGCCGTGCAGGAACTCGATGACGGCTGGACGGTGGTTACGACGGATCACAGCCCGTGCGCGCATTACGAGCATACGCTTGTGATCAACGAACGCGGTCTGCCCGAACTGCTGAGTTACCCCGGATACGTCTTCGCGGAGGTGGAACGCGCGTGAAACCCTCGGTGCAGGAACTTGGACGCGTAGCCGTGTCCAAACAGGGGCACGACAAGGGCAGGGCGTTTGTGGTGGTTGGGCTTGTGGACGACCGGCATGTGCTCATTGCCGACGGAGACAGCCGCAAGCTTGCCAAACCCAAGAAAAAGCAAGTCAAGCACCTGATCCCGCAGCCCCACATAGCGGCAGAAATCCTCGGCGTGATCCAAAGCAAGGCCCAGACCGCCGACAGCGATATCCGCAAAGCACTGCAGACCTATCGGTACACCGTCAGTACGCGCCTACAAGACAAGGAGGCAAACACATTTGTCTAAAAGCGACGTCATCGAAATGGAAGGCACAGTCATCGAAGCGCTGCCCAACGCAATGTTCCAGGTGGAACTGCCGGGCGGCCACAAGATTCTGGCCCATATCTCCGGCAAGATGCGCATGAACTTCATCCGTATTTATCCGGGCGATAAGGTGACCATCGAACTTTCCCCCTACGATCTGACCCGCGGCCGCATTACCTGGCGCTCCAAGGGATAACGCGTTACGCTCCCTTCCCGGGGCCCGGCCAAGCCGCTTTGAACATTATCTTATGGAGGTATTGTCTTATGAAAGTCCGCCCCTCAGTCAAGCCCATCTGTGAGAAGTGCAAGATCATCAGGCGCAAAGGGCGCGTGATGGTGATTTGCGAGAATCCGCGCCACAAGCAAAAGCAAGGCTGACCAGCCGTCTGAAAACACCCAATCTGCGGTGTTGGTTGCGAGAGGTTCGAGCATCACTTACAAACGAGTAAGCTCAGCTCTCACCTGTTTTGCCTCCACTCGATTTGATTGTCGCAGGGTGCACTCCCGTTTCCCTGCTCTGTCAAATCTCCCATTGAAGAATCGCTTCCGGCCTTGCCGGAGCTGCCACAGGCAGCACGCTCTCCTTCAATGTCTAGCAGCTTGGGCGTTTTGAGCCGACTGGCCCTTTCCCATGGGTAGCGAATGTACGGTGAAAACCGTGCTAACGCTGCAATGTCGGACCCATTATCCGACCGGTTAAACAGCGATGCGCTATATCTGGTAGCCGCCGTGCCCCTCGCCACTAACGCCGCGAGAATCTGGCGGGGTGGATGGAACAAATCGTTGTCACCCAAGGATATTTGTGTTATAATCCAAAAGTTAGACACTGTTTACCAGCGGGCGGCTGCGCGTGCGGATAACCGCATGCGACCGTGATAGGCGGAAGTCTGACAACGTAAGCAAAGCGCGTACGAACGGCTCATCCGTTCCGATGCGCGCGGGGTCTTGGGCGGGAGACCGCCAACCACAAGAGACCCTGAGCCCCGATGGGCTGCCGGGTGGCGGCTCACAGCAGGAGGGCAAACCGAAGCGCCGCAGCGCAGGAAATCCGGCCGCCGTAAGGCGGGCGGACGCAACTGTTTACGGCACCGGTCCCCCAGACATTATGGAGGTGTATTCCACACATGGCACGTATTGCAGGCGTTGACCTGCCCAATGAAAAGCGCGTGGAGGTAGGCCTGACCTACATCTTCGGCATCGGCCTGTCCACGTCCCAGAGCATTCTGGACGCGACCGACATCAGCCCCGACACCCGCTGCAAGGATCTCAACGAACAGGAAGTTTCCAGGCTCCGCGAATACATCGAAAAGAACGTAAAGGTAGAGGGCGATCTGCGCCGCGAAGTGTCCATGAACATCAAGCGGCTCATCGAGATCGGCTCGTACCGCGGTGTCCGTCACCGCCGCGGCCTGCCTGTGCGCGGCCAGAACACCAAAACCAACGCGCGGACCCGCAAAGGCCCCAAGCGTACCGTAGCCGGGAAGAAGAAAGCAACCTGATCGGATGAGGCCCCAAGCGCCGGCCTTCCGCGCAGGTTTTTCGCGGCAGTCTTCGGCGCACAAGCCCGTCATTGGTCTTCGCAAGGCCTGCGGCTTCGTTTCGCGGTATAGCCGGGCGGCGGGCAGAGGCCTGGAACAGGGTTGTCAACAACAATGCCAATGAGCATGGAGGGAGTTTCAACGCATGGCACCTAAGCAAAAGCTGAAAAGGGTAACGCGTAAAAAGCGTGAAAAAAAGCTCGTCGAACGCGGCGCAGCGCATATCCGTTCTTCGTTTAACAATACGATCGTCACGCTGACCGATCCCAAAGGCAACGCCCTGTCCTGGGCAAGCGCCGGCGGGCTCGGCTTCCGCGGAAGCAAAAAATCCACGCCGTTTGCCGCGCAGATGGCAGCCGAAACCGCCGCGAAAGCCGCGATGGAGTTCGGCCTCAAGTCCGTGGAAGTATTCGTCAAGGGCCCGGGTTCCGGCCGTGAAGCCGCCATCCGAAGCCTGCAGTCCGCGGGCCTGGAAGTCAACATGATCAAGGACGTCACGCCGATTCCCCATAACGGCTGCCGTCCGCCAAAACGCAGAAGGGTGTAAGGAGGTACAAAGACTATGGCAAGATATACTGATTCCGTATGCCGTTTGTGCCGCCGCGAGGGCACCAAGCTCTTCCTGAAGGGCGATAAGTGCTTCTCTTCCAAGTGCGCGCAGGAACAGCGGCCCACGCCTCCCGGCCAGCACGGCCAGGCACGTGCACGCAAGCCGTCGGAGTACGGCGTACAGCTTCGTGAAAAGCAGAAGGCGCGCCGCGCCTACGGTTTGCTGGAAGGCCAGTTCCACCGCACCTTTGAAAAGGCGGAGAGCATGAAGGGCATCACCGGCGACAACCTGCTGCAGCTTCTCGAGCGCCGTCTGGACAGCGTTGTCTACCGCAGCGGGCTGGCCAGCAGCCGCGCGCAGGGACGCCAGTTCGTGTTCCACGGCCTGATTACCGTCAACGGGAAAAAGGTGGATATTCCTTCCTACATCACCAGCCCCGGCGATGTGATCGGCGTGAAGGAAACCCGCAAGGATATCGAACATTTCAAAATCGTCAAAGAGGGAATCAGCCGCGTGGTGCCCAAGTGGATCACCACCAGCGCGGATACGCTGACTGCCAAAATCGAAGCATTGCCCCAGCGGGAGGATATCGATCTCAGCTTGCAGGAGAACATGATCGTCGAGTTCTACTCTCGTTAACCTATCGGCTCAATACAGGAGGGTACAACCATGATCGAAATTGAAAAAGCGCGTATCGAGCGTACGGAAGCCAGTGCCGATAATACCTTCGGCCGGTTCGTGATCGAACCGCTGGAAAGCGGCTTCGGCAATACCCTGGGCAATGCCCTGCGCCGCGTTCTGCTGTCCTCGCTGCCTGGCGCCGCGATCACCAACATCCAGATCGACGGGATTATGCATGAGTTCACCACCATTCCCGGCGTCGTGGAAGATGTGACCGAGCTGATCTTGAACCTGAAGCAACTGAGCTTTAAGATGTTCACCGATCAGACCAAGACCGTCATCGTGGACCTCAAGGGGCCGATGGAGTTCAAGTCCGGCGATATTCCCATGGATGACGAAATGGAGATGTCCAACCCGGACCTCCACCTCGCCACCCTGAACCAGGACGCGCACCTGCGCATGACCTTGACCATGGAAAAGGGCCGCGGCTACGTAAGCGCCGACCGCAACAAGGCGCATTCCATGCCCATCGGCGTCATCCCGATCGACAGCATCTTCACGCCGATCCGCAAGGTGAACTACACCATTGAGGATACGCGCGTGGGAAACGTGACGGACTACGATAAGCTCACCCTGGACGTTTGGACCAACGGCACCGTGATCCCCGACGAGGCGATCTCCACCGCCGCCAAGATCCTCACCGAGCACCTGAGCCTGTTCGTCAGCCTCACCGATACCGTGATGCCCGTCACCTTCACCGATCAGGAAGACGACAAGCGCGAAAAAGTGCTCGAGATGACCATCGAAGAGCTGGACCTGAGCGTGCGCGCCTACAACTGCCTGAAACGCGCGGGGATCAATACCGTGTCCGAACTCGTGCAGCGCAACCAGGAAGACATGATGAAGGTTCGAAACCTGGGCCGCAAGAGCCTGGAAGAAGTCGAACAGAAACTGCAGGGCCTCGGCCTTTCGCTGAAGCCCAGCGAAGAATAATCCAAAAGATTAGTCCTACCACAAGGAGGAACCCCGATATGGCACAACGAAAACTCGGCCGGCCCGCCAAGGAGCGCCAGGCGCTGATCCGCAATCAGGTAACCAACCTGATCTGGTACGGCCGGATTGAAACCACGGAAGCGCGCGCCAAAGAAGTGCGCCGTATGGCCGAGCGTATCATTACGCTGGCCGTGAAGGAATGCGATAACACGGTCAACGTGCAAAAGCAGTCCCATAACGAGAAGGGGCAGCTCGTCACGCTGGACGTCGTCAACGACGCGCCGGCCAAGCTTGCCGCCCGCCGCAGAATGCTTGCGTACCTGTATCCCATGCATGAAGTGCAGGGCAAGGACGAGGACAAGGACGATTTCGTAGAGCGCACCAAGGACGTGAAGTTCCCCGTGGTGGAGAAGCTCTTCCGCGAATACGGCCCCAAGTTCAAAAAGCGCAACGAGGAAAAGAAAGTAGCCGGGGGCTACACGCGCATCTATAAGCTCGGCCCCAGGCGGGGAGATGCGGCGGAGATGTGCGTTATCGAAATCATCTAACCCCCAGCCTGCTTA
>CAYRPW010000008.1:0-17068 GCA_964426145.1 uncultured Oscillospiraceae bacterium | reverse complement strand
ATCGACGCCATAGTGCTTCGATCTCTGGGTCCAGCAACGGCAGGGACTCCTGTTTTTCCCCTGCCAGTTTTTTCATGCAGGCCCGTCCAATCCCGGCCGTGATGGATTCCGGATTTTTCAGTTTCCGCCCGCAGCGGCGGTCTGCCGGACCGATGCCTGCTTGCGTTCGCCACGCACGCGAAGGGTTCGGCTGCCCGCGGCTGAGGGCGGCGGCGCTTGTGAACCATTTATCATTGCTTGCCTGCGCCGCCGTCCTGCGGTATACTTTCATTACAGAAGGCGGCGCGCTTATCCAAACCCCCTTACAATCCATCCATCCCCCTTGTTCTGTGTTTGCGCGCCGCACGGAGGAACGCGTATGATGATCAGGCAGATGACGGACGGCGATATCGGCGCGGTATGCGCGCTGATTGAGCGAAACCTGCGGGAAGTGAACGCGCGGGAGTATCCGGCCCAGTTTATCGAGGAGGCCGTTGAGGCGCACAACCGCGATTGGATTGCGGCGCAGGCGCAGGAAGGGCGTATGGTGGTTGCCGTTTGCGACGGCGGCATGGTGCACGGCTGCGCGGCGCTGCGGCAAACCGGCGCCGCGGCGGGCGGCTGCCTGCTGCATACGGTGTTCGTAACGCCGGGCATGCACCGGCAGGGCATCGGCAGCCGGCTTGTGCACGCGCTGGAGGACGACGCGCGCAGCATGCGCGCCGTGCGCGTGGAGGTTCCCTCGCTTCTCACCGCCGTCGGGTTTTTCCAAAAGCTGGGCTATGCGTACCAAAACGGCCTGAAGCGGCTGGGGAAGGACGGGTATATCCGGATGGAAAAACCCCTGTGACGGAAAGCCGGGCGCGTAAGCCGCTTATCCCGCGTCCGCGCCTTTGCGCATCCGGGCCGCCCGCTTCCCGCGCTGCGGACGAAAGCGCGGCGCCGTGCCTGCGGCAAGATAACCGTGGCGGCTTGTGCTGTGCTTTCTGCGGCTGTGCCGCCCGCTTCCCGCGCTGCGGACGAAAACGCGGTAGTTACCATAGCAAAACAAAACCCCGGCGGCCTGTGCCGCCGGGGTTTTGGCTGTTCCGCCTGCCGATGCTTAACATCTGCGGCTTCTCCTTGTCAAAACGTTTGCAGGGCTGCGCCCGCCGTTTCCGCCGCCACATCCGCCTGCGTATCAGTGCGGGTTCCCTGCGCCGCGCCTTGCGCCTTATCGCCCGCTTGCGCAGGGCGGCCTACTCCGGCACGATGCACTGATCGTCCTTGGGCAGCTTTCGCAGGATGACGACGTAGCACACCATAATGATCAGCATCGTGGAAATCCACGATACGGGATAGCCCACGAACAGCACTTCCTGCGTGGGGTTTGCGGCGAACGCCGTGTACAGCCACAAAATGCGGATGCCGGAAATCCCGGTCACCGATACGAGCATCGGCATAAAGCTGTGCCCCATGCCGCGGATCTGCGAGGTGAAGGTCTGCATGATGCCAAACAGGAAGTAGTACGGAAAGGTGTAGCCCATCCGCAGCACGGAGTTCTTCACCACCTCCGGCTCGCTGTTGAACAGCGCGGACAGGGGGGCGGCGTAGTAAAGCATCACGGCGGCCACCGCGCTGACGGTGACCGTGATCAGCCCCATGGTAATCAGCGGCGAGCGGCGCACGCGGCGGTACAGGCGGGCGCCCATGTTCTGGCTGGTAAAGGTCATGCAGGCCTGGTTGATGGACTGCATCTGCACGTACACCAGCCCGTTGAGGCTTACGGCGATGGCGCTTCCCGCCACCACCACCGAGCCGAAGGAGTTGACCGCCGATTGGATCAGCACGTTGCTGATGCCAAACGTTGCGCCTTCCAGCCCGGCCGGAAGCCCGATGCGCGCGATGGATTGCAGCACGCGCCGTTTGAGGGTGAGCTTGCAAAGCACGATGCGGATGGGGCCTTCCGTGCGCATCAGCACCCGGAGCACCAGGTAGGCCGACAGCGCCGAGGAGCACACCGTGCCCCACGCCACCCCGGCCACGCCCATGTGGAACACGATCACGAACACCAGGTTCAGCACCACGTTTAAAAGGCCCGCCAGGATCAGGATGTACAGCGGCCTCTTCGTATCACCCACCGCGCGCAGAACCGCGCTGCCGAACACATTGACGAACGAAAAGGGAATGCCCACGAAATACAGCTGCATGTACAGCGTCGCCTGGTCGATGATATCCGCGGGCACGCCCATCCACAGCAGGATCGGCTTCGTAAGGCAATAGCCCACGATGCCGATGAAAATGCCGCAGATCACCGACAGGGTGATGGCCGTATGCGCCGTTTCGCTGACGGCCTTGTAATTGCCCTCGCCGTAATGCTTGGCAAGCGTGATGCTTGCGCCCACCGACAGGCCGATGAACAGCGTGATCAGCAGGTTGATCAGCGAGCCGGTGGAGCCGACCGCCGCCAGCGCTTCCTTGCCCGCGAACCGCCCCACCACGATGGTGTCGACCATGTTGTATAAAATCTGCAACAGGCCGGTCAGCGTGACCGTGATCGAAAACTTCACCAGATGGCGCAGGATGGGCCCCCGCGTCATGTCGACTTCGTACTTGCTTCGCCCGCAGCTTTCAGTTTCGTTCATGCAAACCTCCCTGAGGTTTTTTATTATAACACGGAATCGGCGGATTGCCAGCCGCGCGCTTCATCAAAACTTTACAAAGCACGCAGGCGCGGGGACGGAACAACCGCTGGAAAGCCGTGCCTGCCCGCGCAGATTTGCGTTCCTTCCATAGGATATGGATACGCGGCTGCCTGGCTGCGCCTGCCGTGGGTTGCGTATGCTCCGCTTCGCCCGCCCGGCCGGTTGTACCGTGGGGCAGCGCGGCGCTCCTTTCCGGGAAACCGCGCCTGCGCTTTGCGCTTCGCCGTTTTCCGCGCCGCCCGCGCACGGTTCGCACGCTTCGCCGCCTGTCTGCGCTGCCCGCGTCGCGCCGCCGCGCCTGCCCCTTGCGCGTCTCCGCCCGTTTGCGCCGGCGTTCCTTCCCGTACCGTCCGTCGTATTTTCGGGCGTGTGGTGCGGCCGGGTCTCAAATCGCACCGCGCCGGTCTGGTCTTTTCCGGAAAATGATGTACAATCAGGGAGTTTTTTTGCGGAATCGTATTGACACGCAGAATGGGATATTGTATATTGTATCCAATCGGTCAATTTCATATTCGAAAGGGGTACCATCCATGAAAAAAAGTCTGCTCAGAATTCTTGTGGCTGTCCTCGTGCTGACGATGACCTTTTCCGTCGTCATTACTGCCGGCGCGCAGGAAAAACAATCCATCACCGTGCGCATCGGTTCCGGCCACTCCATGTCCAACCCCTGGGTGCAGGCGCTTGAAGATTTTTTTATCAAAAACGTATCTGAGCGCGTGGAAGCGGAAACCAACTACACAATCAACTGGGTGGAAAGCTTCGGCGGTTCCACCATCACGCTGCGCAACGAGCTCGAAGGCGTGCAGATGGGCCTGGTTGACATCGGCTGCATCATTTTAGTGTTCGAAGCCTCCCGCCTGCCGCTGCAGACCATGGTGTATTCCATGCCGTTCTCCTGCTCCGATCCGCTGATCGTCGCCAAGGTGTACCAGCAGATGGAACAGGAATTCCCGGAATTCGCCACCGATTACGCCACCAAGTATAACCAGCAGCTGCTGGGCATGGGCGTGTCCGACCAGTACGGCCTCTACTCCACCAAGCCCATTACGAGCCTTGCGGATATGGCCGGCATGAAAATCGGCGCGGCCGGCGTGAACCTTACCTGGATCGAGGGCTCCGGCGCCATCGGCGTGCAGACCAGCCTCAACGACACCTACCAGAACCTCCAGACCAGCGTTTGCGGCGCCACCATCCAGCCCACCCACTCGTGCCTGAACCTGAAGGTGTACGAAGTGGCCCCCTACTATCTGGACGCCAATCTGAACGTGGTGCCCTTCAACGCCATCACCGCCAACCTCGACAGCTGGAACAGCTGGCCCGAAGAAGTGAAGGCCATCATGACCGAAGTCGGCTCCCAGTATCTGGCCTATGAGAGCGAATACATCAGCCAGGTTCACGCGCAGGATCTGCAGTTCATGCAGGAAAACGGCGTGCAGGTGGACACCCTGGACCGCGAGGCGCAGGTTGCCTGGGCCGCGAGCCTAAACGACGTCGTGGCCGCCCAGATCAAGCTTTTGAACGACGCCGGCTACCGCGGCAACGAGATCGTGGCCCGCTATTACGAACTGCTGAAGGAAAACGGCGTGGAACCCGTGCGCGAGTGGAACCTGAACTGATCGGCGTTTTCCCGGCCGCGGCGCCGGGCGCCGGGCGAAGCGGTGACGGAGCCAAACGGGGTTCCGTCACCGCGGCCCTCCTCAAGCGCTGTTTCTCCCGCACCCAAATCCCCGCCCAACGCCTGAAGAAAGAAGGGTAGGAATGTCGGTATTTATCAAGATTGATCGGCTGTACTCCAAATTTCTGTCAGCCCTCAACAGCGTCGCCGCGTTTTTGGTGTTCGCCATCATGATCGTCATCACGACCGACGTCGTGGCCAGAACGGTGTTCAACCACCCGTTCCAGGGCGTGTCCGAAGTGGTGGCCAACAGCATCATCATCCTGTGCTTTCTGGAAATCTCCTACGCGCTGATGAAGGGCTCGCTCGTGCGCACCTCGCTGGTATACGACAAGGTTCCCGTCCGCGTGAAGTGCGTCATCGATTGCTTTGCGGCCGTGCTGGGCATCGTCGTATTCGTGCTTTTGATCAAGGGCAGCTGGCCCAACTTCCTGAGCGCGCTGGCCATTAACGACTCCGAGGTCGCGGGCAGCGTGCGCATCCCCACCACGCCGGGGCGGTTCTCCATTATTTTCGGCTCGGCGGCGATGGTAATAGAGTTTCTGTTCATCGCCATCAAAAGCCTGATCCGCTTCAAGCATCCCACGATGTTTGCCAAGGATTTTCACGCCGACGAACCCACGGAAGGAGAGGGCGCATGAGTCCGTTCGAAATCGCCATCATCACGCTCGGCCTGCTTTTGCTGCTGCTCTTCAGCGGCGTTCACCTGGTGACCACGCTGATGGTCACAAGCCTGGTCGGCGTATTCTTAGTCACGGGCCGCGTGTCCACGGCGATCAACGTATTGTCGATGTCGGCGTGGGGCTCCATCCGGGACTATATGTTCGGGGTCATCCCGCTGTTCATGCTCATGGGGTTGTTCGCCAACCTCTCCGGGGCCAGCAAGGAGCTGTACGATTCCGCCAACTTGCTGTTAAAAAAGCTCCGGGGCGGCGTGGGCATGGCAACGGTCGTCGCCAACGCCATCTTTGCGGCCATCACCGGCGTTTCCATCGCCTCGTCGGCCATCTTCACCAAAATCGCGCTGCCGCAGATGCTGCGGCTTGGGTATAACCGCAAAACCTCCGTCGGCACGATCGCCGGTTCCGCGGTGCTGGGCATGCTCATCCCGCCGAGCCTGCTGATGATCGTGTACGGCTCCCAGGCGGACGTCTCCATCGGCAAGCTCTTCATCGGCGGCGTGGTGCCCGGCCTTTTGCTGTCGCTTTTGTTCTGCATCACCATCGCGCTGACGGCGAAACTGAAACCCCAGTATATTCCCAAGCCCGAACCCCTGACGGAGGACGAGAAGAAGAATTTCTGGAAAATCGTGCTCAAACCTTGGGCCATGCTGGTGCTGATCGCGGTTTCGCTGGGCGGTATCTGGCTTGGCATGTTCACCCCCACGGAGGCGGGCGGCGTGGGCGCGTTCGGCGCGTTCCTGATCGTCATCTTAAAGGGCAAATTCAACTGGAAAACCATGAAGGAAACGCTGCTGTCCGCGGTATCCACGTCCGGCGCGGTGCTGATCCTTCTGATCGCGGCCTCGTGCTACTCCAAGACCCTGTCCATGGCGGGCGTGGTGAACATGTTCTCCACCGCGATCATGGGCCTAAGCGTTTCGCCGATCGTGATCATCCTCATGTTCATGGTGGTGCTTCTGCTGCTGGGCTGCATCTTGGATTCCACGTCCATCCTGCTGCTCACCATTCCGCTGATGGTGCCCATCGTCAGAAGCTTCGGGTTTGACCCGGTCTGGTTCGGCATCGTGATGATCGTGGCCGTGGAGTGCGGGCTGTTAACGCCGCCGTTCGGCATGAACGTGTTCACGGTCAAAGCCGCGATCGTGGATATGCCGGAGGCCAAAGGCATCACCGTGGAAGAAATCTTCTCCGGCTCCATGCCGTTTTTCCTGGCCATGATCGGCCTGCTGCTTTTGATGATCTTTATTCCCCAGATTGTTCTCTAAATTACGGTAACGGAGGAAATGACCATGTACAAAATCCCCAAGGAAAAAGTTGCTATTGTTTTAATCGAGCCGCAGAACGATTTTCTGAGCGAGGGCGGCACCATGTACGCCCACATCAAGGAACAGCTGGCCGAGCGCCACGTGATCCAAAACCTGCAAAACCTGCTCTCGGGCGCGCGCGGCAAGGTAGCCAAAATTTTCTACGTGCCGTTCCACTCGTTTGAGGAAGGCTTCCCCGAACTGAAAAAGGGCGGCCCCGGCTACGAAGGCCTGCGCGGCATCGAAATCGACATGGAAGCGGCCTGGGGCACCGGCGCCTGGCTGCGCGGCACGCCCGGCCCGGAAATCATCGAAGAGCTCACCCCGCAGAAGGGCGATATCATCGTGGAAGGCAAAAAAACGCTGGACGCGTTCCACTCCACGGCGCTTGATTACCTGCTGCGCGCCAACGAGATCGAATACGTGGCGTTCACGGGCTTCCATACCGACTGGTGCGTGGAATCAAGCGCGCGCTCCGCGTACGACAAGGGCTACCGCGTCATCGTGGTGGGCGATTGCACCGCCACCGACACCCAGGAAGAGCAGGATTTCTGCGAGAAATGGATCTTCCCCAAAATCGGCAAGCTGATGAATTACAAGGAATTTTTGGCGGCGCTGGAATAAAAAGCCGCAGGGGACGCAACTGGAAGCGGGGTCTGAATGAACCTGTTCGTTCAGACCCCTTTTGAAACCGCAGGAGGTTCGTATGACGCTCACGATTCGCCCCATCAACACGGGGTTTGTCACCACCCTTCCCAAGCAGTATCTGTACCATCATTCCACGCTCAGCGCGCTTTCGCACGTGCCGGACGAGCGCATCGCCATGCCTTGCTTTGCCTTTCTGGTGGAGGGCGGCGATACGCCCCTGCTGGTGGATACCGGCATGGCGTGGACGGAGCGCGCCAACGCCTATCACCACCCCGGCTCGTACCAGCCGGAGGGCATGTCCATCCTCGATCAGCTGCAAAAACTTGGCTATAAACCGCAGGATATCGGCCGCGTGGTGTTTACGCATATGCACTGGGACCACATCTATTACATGGAAAAGTTCACGAACGCCGTGTTCTACGCCCACGAAAAGGAATACGCCTTTGCCATGGACCCGATCCCCCTGTACTACAAATCCTACGAGCATCCGGCGCTTGGCATCACGCGGCCGTTTGAAGGCGTGCCCTTTACCCTGACCCGGGGCGAGACGGAGATCGTGCCCGGCGTGCGCGTGTTTGAAACCCCCGGCCACTCCCCCGGCCACCAGTGCGTGGAGGTGGACACGAAGGACGGAAGCTATATTCTTTGCGGGGACGCGATTTTTATTCTGGATAACCTGCGCGAGATCCCGGAAATCCACTACGACGTCACCCCGCCGGGCCGGTATGCCGATATCGTGGCCGCGTGGAAGAGCATTGAAATTCTTAAAAAACGGGCGCAGAGCACCGACATGCTTTTGCCCTGCCACGAGCAAAGCCTGCTGGCGCGCTTTGAACGAACGCCTGTTTTGGGGCTGTAAGGAGGCCGCGGGTTGAAAACCATCGCAATCGTCGCCTGCTGCGATACCAAATACCACGAGATCGCCTTCATGGCGGATTTTATCGCCCGCGCCGGGCATAAGGCGCTGGTGATGGACATCAGCACCGGGCCTGCCGCGCCCATGCACGCGGACATACCCCGCGAGGACATTCTCCGCGAGGGCGGCTGGGCCTGGGCGGACGTGTGCGCCCTTTCCAAGGCGGACGCGATTGCCGCCATGGCAAAATCGGTAACCAAAACGCTGTCCCGCCTGCAGAGGGAAAAGGCGGTGGACGCAGCGGTGGGCATGGGCGGCCTGCAAAACACGGTGGTCAGCTCCGCGGCGTTCCGCAAGCTCCCCATCGGCTTTCCCAAGCTCATCGTGTCCACCATCGCCAGCGGCTACCGGCATTTTGAAACGATCGTCGGCGACCGCGACATTACCGTAATGCCCTCGATTGTGGATTTCACCGGCATCAACCCCCTGTCCGAAACCATTCTGGGCAACGCCGCCGCGGCGATCCTCGGCATGGCGGAGCGGGGCCGGGGCGAGATGAACACCGCGGGGCACAAGCTGATCGCCGCCACCTTGATGGGCATCACCAACGATACCGTGATGCGCGCCCTAAACGCCTTGCAGGCTTCGGGGCGGGAAACCATCAGCTTCCATTCCACCGGCATGGGCGGCCGCGTGATGGAGGAAATGATCCGCGACGGCCATATTCAGGCCGTGATGGACGTCACCCTGCACGAATTGACCGCGGAATACTTCGGCGGGTACGGCTACAGCAAGGGCGCGGACAACCGCCTCACCGCCGCCGCCGAAACGGGCGTGCCCATGCTGGTGTGCCCCGGCGGGATCGATTTTGCCTGCCTGCGCAAGGACGAGCTTTTTAATGACGAGGAAACGCGCGGCTACGTGTGGCACAACCCGGATTTGACGCATACGCGCCTGTACGAAGCGGAAATCCTTTCGATCACCCAAACCATCATCCAGCGCCTGAACGCCGCCCGCGGGCCGGTTACGGTGGTGTTGCCGCTGGGCGGCCTGCGCACCCTCTGCCGCGAGGGCGAGCCGTTTTACAAGCCGGACACGATCCGCAAAATGGACGCGCTGTTTCACCAGGGGCTGAAACCGGAGATTCGCTACGTGCGAAGCGAGCTTGCGCTGATCGACGACGCGTTTGCCGATTTGCTGGTGAGTGAAATGCAATTGCTTTTGGAGGGCGTATGACGATTTTGGAACAACACCGCGATTTGGCGGAGGCGCTTGTTGCCCAGGCGCACAAGTTCTACGCGCTGAAGCTGCAGATAAGCGACGGCGGCAACGTAAGCCTGCGCATTCCCGGCACGGAGCGGATGATCGTCAAGGGCAGCAATGCGGATTTCGGAAGTTTGGGCCTGAACGCGCTTGCCGTTACTGATTTTTACGGCAGAGCCGCGGAGGGATGCGTGAAGCCGTCCAAGGAAAGCCTGCTGCACGGGGCCATGTACCGCGCGTTTCCGGGCGTCGGCGCGGTGATGCACTGCCATTCCCCGTGGGCCACGGCCTTTGCGGCAAACCACGGCGCGCTTTCGTTTGCCACGCACCACGCGCGGCTGAAACTGGGGGATTTCTGCCCGGTGTTCGATACGCAAAGCTACGTGGTGCCGGAGGAGCATTTCCCCGCAATCCTCTCCGCCATGGAACAGTACCCGCGGATGCGGGCCTTCCTGCTGCGCGGCCACGGGCAGGTGGCCTGGGGCGAAACCATCCGCGACGCGGCCATGACCGCCGAGCTGGTGGAAGAAACGGCCATGATCGCCCTGCTCTCCGAACGGTAAATAACGGCCGTAACCCGCAGCTTCGCATTTGGACGGCGCTCAAACGCGCAGCCCCGCGCGCCGCGGGAAAACCGGCAGGCCCCGACAGGCATTCGTTTTTTGAATGCATGCCGGGGCCTGTTTTTTGCGGGCAGGCGGGGATGGGCAAAAGTTCCCGCAGCGCAGGGGTTTCTTCCGTTGCGTGCGCCGGGGATTCCCTGTTCCATACGCCGGGCCTTCCCTCTATACTGCCCCGCTTTGCGTGATCGGCCCCATCAAAAACGCCGCGGCCTTGCGGCCAGCGGCTTTCGGTTCAAACGGCGGGGTTTGGCGGCATCCCGGCGGGGCGGCGGCCTGTGCGTGGCTTTTACTTGGTGTCGTGGAACAGCGGGTTCATCGAAACCACGCTCACCACGTCCCGCAGGTGGCTTTCCAGGGTCTGCGCAAGCATCGCCGGGTCTTTCTTCTGAAAACTTTCGATAATCTGGCTGTGCTGTTTATAGGTTTCGTCCACATACTTGGGCACCGTGTAATACAGCGCCTTGTAGGGGTTGCTCTTGTCCCACACGCTGTCCAGAAACGGCTTGATGTAATGGAGGTTGTTGGAGCAGCAGGCGATGGTGTGAAACGCGCTGTCGCAGGCCATGCACTCGTGCACGTCGCTGCGGTGGGAAATAATGCGGTCGTTGAGCGCGGTCATCTGGCCCAGCTGTTCGGCGGTGATGGTTAAAAGCGTCTGCTGGCAGGCGTAGTTTTCCATCAGAATGCGGATATCGTACAGCTCGTGCAGCTCGCTTTCGGAAAGCTCAAACACCACCGCGCCGTGGAACGGCTTGCTCACCACCAGCCCCTCGGCGGACAGGCGCTGCAGCGCGTCGCGGATGGGGGTGCGGCTTACCTGCAGCTGCTCGGTGAGCTGTTCCTGCACAATGCGCTGCCCCCGGCGCAAATCCCCGCGGATGATGGCGTCCTTCAGGTGCCGGTATACCTTATCGGATACCGTTTCGGACACGATGGGGGATTCCGGCCTCCCTGTACTTACGTTGCCGTACATGCATTTGCCTTCTTTTCCCAAAGATTGGTTTTCGTATACAGTATACCAGAAAGCCGGGCAAAGGAAAAGCGTGAGTTACGATAGGGCGGGTCGCAGAACAGAAGCAATACAATGCCGGCGGGAAGATCTGCGTATGCGGGAATTGGGTTTATATCGTTCTGCTTACAAAATGGATGCCGTATCGAATCACTTGTGTTTCTGGCGGGCGTTCGGGCTTTTGTCCGTCGCTTTCAATGCGGTTCCCTCATCTGAACCTTTTGCTTGAATAGCATCTTCTGTTTTCACAGGCTTCGGGGCAATCACTCTTTTGGAAGCATTCTGTTGCGTGCGCTTTTCAAGCCTCGCCGCTTCTGCGTTCGCCCATCGTTTATTGGCATTGCTTTCGCTTCTATGCATACTGGCACCTCCTTTGGATAGCTATAGTATAGCATATTTAGTATCACGAGAATTGCTGATGAATCTCGTTATCGTCTATTGTGTATAAATGGATCGAAATGGGTGACTCCATTTGCTTCATGCAAAATACTTAGCGAATCAAACCTTACGTTCCCTCCGCTTGACATCCCCCCGTACATTTGCTATCCTATACCCACTAGTTTGACTTACGAGGAGGCGGATCTGATGCCTATGATGATGCGAATGCCCTGTCAGCGGTCAGGTCGCCCCGATTTTGGTCGTGGTTGAGCGGCGTATGCCGTTTGCTGTGCATTTCAACCCTTCCCCTTCGGGGAAGGGTTTTGCTTTTTCTTGAAGGGGAAGCAACCCTCAAAGCGGGGCGGCGCGGAGCGGACGGGGCGTTAAAGTGAAACCCTGAGAAAACGGAACTTCGTACCGCTTCGCACGGAAACCTTAACAATCGAAAGTAAAGGAGCACAAATATATGCCAGTGAAAATTCCGGACGCTCTGCCCGCCACCAAAACCTTGAACGACGAGAACATCTTCGTGATGACCGAAATGCGGTCGGCGGAGCAGGATATCCGCCCTCTGCGCATCGCCATTTTAAACCTCATGCCCACCAAGGAAAAAACCGAAACGCAGCTGCTGCGCCTGATTTCCAACTCCCCTTTGCAGGTGGAAATCACGCTGGTGCGCACTGAAAGTTACGAGTCCAAGAACGTTTCCACCGAATATCTGGATACCTTCTACCGCACCTTCGACGAGATCAAGGACGAGCTGTTTGACGGTTTCATCATCACCGGCGCGCCGGTGGAGCGGCTCGATTTTCAGGACGTGCTCTATTGGGAGGAGCTCACGCGCATCATGCACTGGGCGGACGAGCGGGTGTTTTCCACGCTGTTCATCTGCTGGGCGGCGCAGGCGGGGCTGTATTTCCACTACGGCATCCAGAAGCGCCCTTTGGAAAAGAAGCTCTTCGGCGTGTTTGAAACCCAGATTACCGACGTGCACGACAAGCTTTTCTGCGGCCTGGACGATACCTTCACCGTGCCCATGAGCCGCCACACGGAGCTGGACGAGGCCGCGGTCGCCGCGTGCGATGACCTGATCGTGCTGGCGAAAAGCGAAAAAACCGGCTCCGCCATCATCCGCAGCCGCGACGGCCGCCGGGTGTTCGCCACCGGGCATTCGGAGTACGACCGGGATTCGCTGGCCTCCGAGTACTTCCGCGACATCGGCAAGGGCATGGAAATGGACCTGCCCGAACACTATTTCCCGGATAACGATCCCAAAAACGCGCCGCGCGTGAACTGGCACGCGCACGCAAGCCTTCTGTTCGCCAACTGGCTCAATTACTTCGTCTATCAGGAAACGCCGTACGACCTGCGCAAGGGCCTTTTGGAAAAGGAGCGGTAACATGCAAAAAATTGCCGACCTGCTCACCGCCCGCGTGTCCGTCAGCTGCGAGGTGTTCCCGCCCAAGGAGTTCGCGCGGGTGGACGAGGCCAAGCGCGTTGTGCGCGAAATTGCCAAATTAAGCCCGCCGTACATCTCCGTGACCTACGGCGCGGCCGGGCTTGCCCCGCAGTTCACGCGGGAGCTTGCCCAAACCGTGCAGGAAAGCGGCGTGCCCGCGCTTGCGCACCTCACCTGCATCAACTCCGCCGTGGATACGGTCGATTCGGTGCTCGACGAGCTTGCGGCCGCGAACGTCACCAACGTCCTCGCCCTGCGCGGCGATATCCCCGAGGGCTTTACCTACCCCGAAGGCAAACGCTTTGAACACGCCACGCAGCTTGTGAAGCACATCAAGCGGCGCGGCGGTTTTTGCATCGGCGCGGCCTGCTACCCGGAAGGCCACCCGGAAAGCGAGAACCGGGAAAAGGACCTGGAGTTTTTGAAGGCCAAGGTGGACGCGGGCGTGGATTTCTTAACCACGCAGATGTTTTTTGACAACACCACGCTGTACAACTTCCTCTACCGCGCCCTCAGGGCGGGGATCGCCGTGCCGGTGGGCGCGGGCATCATGCCCGTGATCAGCGCCAAGCAGATCCGCCGCATTTCCGCGCTCTCCGGCGCCACGCTGCCCCCGCGGCTGTTGTCTCTGGTCGATCGCTTCGGCGCCGATCCGGCGTCCATGCGGCAGGCGGGCGTGGCCTTTGCCACCGAACAGATCGTGGACCTGATCGCAAACGGCGTCCGTCATATTCATTTGTACACCATGAACCGCGCGGATGTGGCGGCGGATGTGTTCCGCAACCTCGGCGCGATCATCGGGAGGTAAATAATGCACCCATTTTTGGAACTGATTCAAACCCGGCGCGTGTTTTTCGACGGCGCCATCGGCGCCACCCTGCAGGCCATGGGGCTGGAGGGCGGCAAGCAGCCCGCGCTGTGGAATTTGGAGCAGCCGGAGCTTGTGAAAGCCGTCAACCGCGGCTATCTGGACGCGGGCGCGGACGTGGTGCTTTCCAATACCTTCGGCTTTAACCCCGAGGAGTTTGCAAACTGGGAAACGCTGATCCGCGAAGGCATGCTCCTGGCCAAGGAAGCCGTGGCGGAGGCCGGGCACGGCTTTGCGGCGCTGGATTTAACCAGCCTGGGAAAGCTCCTGAAGCCCTGGGGCGAGCAGGAGTTCGAACACGCCGTGTCCTGGTACGTAAAGCTCGCGACGGCGGGCATCGACTCGGGATGCGATTTGATCGTGCTGGAAACCATGACCTGTCTCAGGGAGATCAAGGCGGCGGTGCTGGGCATCCGCGAGGCGCAGGAGGCGCTTGGCACAAAGCTTCCGTTCGTCGTCAGCATCGCGTTTGACGAAAGCGGCAGGCTGCTTACGGGCGCGGACATCGAAGGCGCGGTTGCCATGCTCGCCGCCATGGACGGCGTGGATGTGATCGGCCTCAACTGCCACTCCAAGCCCCGGGCCTTGTTTGCGAACCTCAAACGCCTCGTGGCCTGCGCAAACGGCAGGCCCGTGCTGTTTATGCCCAACGCGGGCATCCCGGAGCTTTTGCACGGCTGCGCCGTGTTTCATACCCAGCCGGACGATTTTGCCGCCGATATGCTGGAGGCGATCCGGATCGGCGCAAACCTCGTGGGCGGCTGCTGCGGCACCACCAAGGCGCATATCGAGGCGCTCACCAAAGCCGCCGCGGCCATCCCCTACACGCCGCCCATTGAGCGCAGAAAAGGCGGGCTGGAACGCTGCTGCGTGTCCGGCCACAGCCAGACCGTGACCATCGGCCCGCAGCCGGCCATCATCGGCGAACGATTGAACCCCACCGGTAAGCCCGTGATGAAGTGCGCCCTGCGCGAAAACCATCTGGATTACATCAAGCAGGAGGCCTCGCGCCAGGTGGACGCGGGGGCGGATATACTGGACGTGAACGTGGGCCTGCCGGACCTGGACGAAGCGCTGATGCTCAAAACCGTCACCGAGGCCGTGCAGACCGTGGTTCCCGTGCCGCTCCAGCTGGATACCGCCAACCCCGCGGCGCTGGAACAAGCGCTCCGCGCCTACATCGGCAAACCCATCATCAACAGCGTGTCGGGCAAGCAGTCCGTCATGGATACGATCTTCCCCCTCGCGCGCAAATACGGCGCGGCGCTTGTGGCGCTGTGCCTGGATGAGAACGGCATCCCCGAAACCGCGGACGGGCGCATCGAAATCGCCAAACGCATTCTAACCCAGGCCGAGCGTTACGGCGTGCAGAAAAGCGATATCCTGTTCGACGCGCTCACCATGGCCGCCGCGGCGGACCCCGCCGCGCCCTCGGTCACGCTGGAAACGGTGCGCCGATTGCAGCACGAGCTGCAGGTCAAAACCGTGCTGGGCGTTTCCAACGTAAGCTTCGGGCTTCCGGGCCGCAGCATGATCACCGCGGCCTTCCTCGCCATGGCCTTAAACCGCGGCCTGACCGCCGCCATCATCAACCCCCTGGACGAACAGGTGCTTTCCTCCTTCTTCGCCGCGCGCGCCACCCTGGGGCTGGACGAAGGATTTTCCAAATTCATCGAGAAGTACACCTCGGTCACTTTGCGGGCGGTGTCCGCGCAGGCGGATGGCGACGACGTGGCCCAGGGGCAGCTGGAGCTTAAAAGCCTTTCGGATACCATCATCGCGGGGCTGGAGGCGCACGCGTCCGTGGCGGCTTCGGCGCTGCTGCTGGGCGGCGTGCCGCCGCTTACGATGATCGAGGAACACGTCATCCCGGCGCTCACCGAGGTGGGCAAGCGCTACGAGCGCGGGAAAATTTTCCTGCCGCAGCTCATGCAGTCCGCCGCCGCGGCCAAGCGCGCCATTGCCGAGGCCACCGCGCAGATGCCCGCCGCCGCCCCGCAGCCGGAGAAAACCATCGTGCTGGCGACCGTCGAGGGAGACGTGCACGACATCGGCAAGAACATCGTTTCCACCATGCTCCAAAGCTACGGCTATCACGTGATCGACCTGGGCAAAAGCGTGCCGCCGGGCGAGGTGCTTGCCGCGCTGAAACAAACCGGGGCGAAGCTTTTAGGCCTGTCCGCGCTGATGACCACCACCGTGCCCGCCATGCGCTACACCATCCATCAGGTGCGGCTTGCGTACGGCAACACCGTGAAAATCATGGTCGGCGGCGCGGTGCTGACCGAAACCCTGGCTAAGGAGATCGACGCCGATTATTTCGCGGCGGACGCCATGGCGGGGGTCCGCATCGCCAAGGAAGCGCTCTCGTAAGCTTCAGGGGGCTGCCGCCCCAGCCTGTGTATTCCAACCAACCGACGAAAGGGGAAATCCTATGGACATCCTTTCCTTTATCAAGGAAAGCACGCAGAAATTCGGGCCGGTGGGCCACGAGCGCGCGATGGCGGAATGGCTCAAAGAGCAGTTTGCGCCGTTTTGCGACAGCGTGACCATCGACCCGCTGTTTAACGTGATCGCGGTCAAGAAGCCGACCCTGCCTTCCAAGGGCAAAGCGCCGTCTATTATGCTGTGCGCGCATATGGACGAGATCGCCCTCATGGTGACCGAAATCCTTACGGACGGCTCGCTTCGCATCCGCCGCGTGGGCGGCGTCAGCCCGCAGATTTTGCCGGCGGCGACCGTCACCGTGCATACGGATACGGGGGCGCTGTTCGGCGTCATCGGCGCGAAGCCGCCGCACCTGCTCACCGCGGAGGACCGCGCCCTGGGCGTGAAGTTTGAAGACCTGTACGTGGATCTGGGCATGGCGGCGGATGCCGTGCAAAACAAGGTGCACGTGGGCGATTTGGTTACCCTGCACGGCCCGGTCACGGAGCTGTTGAATAACCGTGTCGCCGCCAAAACCATGGACGACCGCAGCTGCGTCGCCGTGATGCTGTCCGCAGCCGAGCGTTTGCAAAAAATGAACCACGCGGCGGAAATTGTGTTCTGCTGCTCCGCGCAGGAAGAGGTGGGCGGGTTCGGCGCGAAGGTCGGCGCGTACACCGTAAAGCCGGATATCGGCTTCGTGCTGGACGTGACCTTTGCCAACTATCCGGGCGCAAAGCCCGATACCACCGTACCGGCGGACGCGCCCGCCCCGGTGTGCGGCCCGTATATCCAGGAAAAGCTTTTGTCGGTTTTAAAGGACACGGCCAAAAAGAACGGCGTCAAGATCAACGTGGAACTGAGCGAGCGCTATACCGGCACCGATACCGACGATATCCAGACCGCGCGGGGCGGCATTCCCTGCGTGCTGGTGGGCCTGCCGCTTTCCTACATGCATACCACCGTGGAAACGCTTGATCTGCACGCCGCCGACGAATGCGCGCGCCTAGCCGCGCTGTTCTGCGCGCAGATAGAAGAAGGGTGGGATACGGATTTATGGACTTGAAAACCCTTTGCGAGCTCCAGGGCCTAAGCGGCCGCGAAGAGCTGGTGCGTAAAGTTGTGGCCGACGCCTGCGTTACGGCGTTCGGCAAGGACGCCGTAACGTTCGACGGCACGGGAAGCGTGCTCGCCGTGCGCAAGGCCAAAAAC